>NZ_CAWNNO010000055.1:0-261067 GCF_963876085.1 Synechococcus sp. BDU 130192
AATTATGAGGCGATCGCCCCAGGGCAAAAATGAGCGTTGGTGTCCCTCCCAAAAGGCCCCAACCCAACCAACGCCGGAAGCTGTAACCCTTACGCCAAGAGACCAATGCCGCCATCACCCCCATCAAACAATGGAGACTCGCCAAGAGCCAGACCCGGTAATCGAAAAAAAACGCTTGCATAGTGATCGTGGTATAACCTTTAGAAACCATGTTACATTTCGCAAACAATATCAATGACATCAGTTACTGTGCGCCCTAGTGCCACAACTCTTTTAGAAAAGCATCCAAATCTACGGCTCCGGGATATCCTCGATACATTGCCCCGTTCCGTCTACGAAATAAATCCGCTAAAAGCTTGGTCTAGGGTGCTGTTAAGTGTGGCGGCGGTGGTGGGTTGTTATGCCCTCTTGGCGATCGCCCCTTGGTATTTACTTTTACCCGTTTGGTTTTTAACTGGAACTGCCCTAACGGGTTTTTTTGTGATTGGCCATGATTGCGGCCACCGCTCCTTTTCCCGCAAAAATTGGATCAATAATTTAGTCGGTCACCTGGCCTTTTTGCCGCTCATTTATCCTTTCCATAGCTGGCGCATTCTCCATAATCATCACCATCGCTACACCAACAACATGGATGAGGACAATGCCTGGGCTCCCTTTACCCCTGAGCTATACGATGACTCTCCGGCGTTTATCAAAGCTGTTTACCGGGCGATCCGGGGCAAACTCTGGTGGCTTGCTTCGGTGATTCACCAACTAAAATTACACTTTAACTGGTTCCAATTTACCGGGAAGCAACGGGAACAGGTTCGTTTTTCTGCCCTATTTGTGATTATTGCTGGGGCGATCGCCTTTCCGGTGATGTTCTACACCCTCGGCGTTTGGGGCGTCGTGAAATTCTGGCTGATGCCCTGGATTGGCTATCATTTCTGGATGAGCACCTTCACCCTCGTCCACCACACCGTACCGGAAATTCCCTTTAGCTACCGGGACAAATGGAATGAGGCGATCGCCCAACTGTCTGGAACCGTCCATTGCGACTATCCCAAGTGGGTTGAAGTCCTTTGCCACGACATCAATGTCCATGTGCCCCACCACCTTTCTACCGGGATTCCCTCCTACAATCTCCGCAAAGCCTACGCCAGCATCAAGCAAAATTGGGGTGAATATCTCTACGAAACCAAATTTTCTTGGGAGTTGATGAAAGCAATTACTGAGCAATGTCACCTCTACGACGCTGAGCACAATTACATTTCCTTTGCGCAACATCAAAAACGCTAATTTCAGTAAAACAATTTTTTAAAAAACGAAAATATTGCCGACTGAGCTTTTGTTTCGACACCCTAGGTTTTAGGGTGTTTTTTATGTAAAAAAAATCCCCTCTAAAGGAGATTTTGTTGGTTATGCTAAAGAGCCTCCTAACATTCTCTCTGGAGGGAGGTGCCGAAGGTGGCGGGTGAGTCCCTAAGGAAAGGAGGTGCTGAGATTACTCCCGGAAGAAGCGGTGGTACGCTTCCATACCATGTTCACCAATATCGAGACCTTCTAGTTCCTCTTCTTTGCTCACCCGGAGGCCCATACTCAGTTCTAGGACTAACCAGATGGCAAAGCTAAAGCCAGCGGTAAACATACCAACCACGACAACACCAATAAATTGACTGAGCAGTTGGGCAACACCACCCCCAAAGAATAATCCGGCACTAGGGCCAGCATCGGCGGCATACCAAGGGTAAATATCACCCCCCACACTGAATAAGCCCACGGCCAGGGTGCCCCAAATACCACAGACGAGATGTACCGAGAGAGCACCAACGGGGTCATCAAAGCGTAAACCCTCGAAGGTCAGCACCGAAAAAACCACGATCACCCCGGCGATCGCCCCGATCACGATGGCCGAAGGAACATTCACATAGGCACAGGCGGCAGTAATCCCCACCAACCCAGCCAGGACACCGTTAATGATCATCGAAAGGTCTGGTTTCCCAAATTGAATCCAGGAGGTAATGGTCGCGGCGATCGCCCCAGCGGCAGCAGCCATATTGGTCGTAACGATGATGTGGCTAATGGCATCGGGATCAGCGGCCATCGTGGAACCTGGGTTAAACCCAAACCAACCCAACCAGAGGATTAATCCCCCTAAAGTGGCGGTACTCATGTTGTGACCCGGAATGGCATTGATGCGATCGCCAGCAAATTTTTCGAGGCGTGGCCCCAAGAGGATCACCCCCATCAAAGCAGCCCAACCGCCCACCGAATGTACCACCGTTGATCCGGCAAAATCATAGAACCCGAGGGTCGCTAACCAACCGCCCCCCCAAACCCAGTGGCCGGTAATACCATAGGAAAATCCCACTAAGAACAGGCTAAAAATCACGAAAGAAGCAAACTTAATCCGTTCCGCCACGGCCCCAGAAACGATGGTGGCCGCCGTTCCCGCAAAGGCCAATTGGAAGAAAAACTTGGTGTAAAGGGGAATCCCCGCCCAGCTTAGGGACGAAAAAATCCCACTATAGGCCGAATCCGTGAGGGGACTATTATCTGCCCCAGTAAGGAAAAAGCCATTCCAGCCTAAAACGGCATTGCCATCGCCAAACATCAGGGCAAAACCGATCGCCCAAAAAGCAAGGCTCGAAAGGGCAAAGACAATTAGGTTTTTCGCCAAAATATTGACGGTATTTTTCGCCCGACAAAAGCCGCTTTCTAACATTGCAAACCCCGCATTCATAAAGAACACGAGCATCGCCGCGAAAACCACCCAGAGGGTATCTAGGGTAACCTGAACGGCTGGGGGAATTTCACCAACGCTACCCTGGGCGATCGCCACCCCCTGCCAAAGGAGCGGTAACACACAGGCCAAAAGCAATAAGCGGCCCTGGCGGCGAAATGGGTAGCCAAGCCGAGGGGAAGGCCCCCGAAACCACGAATCAAATGAAAAAGTCATAGCAAAATAAAAATGAAGAACCCATAATTATGGTCTATAAGTGTATTGCCGTAATAATCTTGTATTACGTCATTAAAGCCGCGCAAAATGTAGCTTTCGTCACTAAGAAAAAAATTTATACTCCTTAAGATGAACCTTGGACTCAAGGATAATTTTTAATGAGCTGTATCTCCCCAGGGGATGTTGTTACCCACCAAGCCCTCAGCGGCCGTTGAGTCATATCCGTTGCATCACTTGGGTTTCTACCCTGTGGCGATCGCCCCTCCGCACACCCCTATGGATATTCATAAAAACCAATGCTGATGAACATTGCCGATAAAATCGTGATTCTCCATCAAGCGGAGTTGCAGGGGAACATCTGGGAAAAAATCCTCCATTCCCAAGGGCTACAGTCTGTGATCTTGCCCTTCAGCGTTGATCTGCAGGGAGAGCTCCTGGATTTGGCGGCGGCCCAACAATCTTTACCCAACTTGATTTTATTAGAGCAACAACTACCCAGCTTTGATACGGCGAAATTTTGCCAGTGGATGCAAAGCTTTGAGCAACCGATTCCAGTGATTTTAATTGCGGCCCAAACCCGTAAGGTGGCCCCGGCTGATCGAGAAACGGCGATCGCCAATGGAGCAGCGGATCTTTTACCTCAATTTGATCTCAATAGCATTGCGATCAAAGCCGTCAGTGGCCTCAAAACCGTTGCCAAGGTGCTGGGAAATATCAACATCGTCAACAACACCCTCGTCACCTGCATCATGGAACTGAAACGGGAGCTAGAAGCGGGTCAAGAATTTCCCGTTGCTCCCCCTGTCGTGTCTTCAAATACACCTGAACTAAAACCGCCCGCGCCGACCGTTGCCTCACCACCACCGGAAGCCCCTGCCCCGAAAACCCGTAAATATCGAGGCCGCGATTATTAAGCTCCAGAGCGATCAATAAAAACCATGGCATAATAGCTTCGCCTCAGGTTAAGGCTTTGCACCATGGATCAAGTTTGGCGAGATAAATTTTGGGTACGGGATTGGCAACCAGGCGATCGCGCCGATGCGGCCAAGGTCATTGAACAGGTTTTAAAAGAGTACGGTTTACCCTGGGAACCGGAAGGAGCCGACGAGGAATTATTTAATATCGATAAGTATTATTGGCAGCAGGGTGGTGAATTTTGGGTCATCGAGCAGGCCGGAACCATTGTTGGCACCGCCGCCTACTACCCCATTCCCAAAGGCAACAAGGCCGTCGAAATCCGTAAAATGTATCTTCTGCCTGAAGTGCGGGGCCAGGGTTTAGGAAAATATCTCCTGGAGGAACTCGAAAAGGCGATCGCCAACCGGGGCTTTGCAGAAATCTGGATCGAAACTGTCACTGTTCTCAAGGAAGCGGTTCAACTCTATGAAAGCCAAGGCTATCAACCGATTACCGATGTCGAAACCGCCCGCTGTGACCTCGCTTATATTAAATATTTACCGTGAGTTTTTCCCAGAAAAATTACTTGATTTCTCCTGCTGTTAAATAATTTGCTTCTTCTAGGAAGTCTTTGAGGGCTGCGGGGAAAGAATCATAGGTCAACAAGCCTCCTTCACAATTGCCCTGATCGTCAAAATTGCCCCGGCATTCTTCGAGGCCCCAATCACTGGTTCTGTCGTAGCGATTGAGCATTAAATTCCAGCCCGCTTGGGTTTCACCGAGGATGGCCTTTGTCGCCACATAGCCCGCCAGCATCCCATTCACTTCATAGCCTTCTGTTTCTGCATTTTGAATCGCGGCCCACATCGCTTGGAGTCGTTCCCGGTGGAGGGGGTAAAACCGTTCTTCTTGGGAGACATCCTGTAAAGTTAAACCGTCTAGCTGCCAAACTTGCACGGGCGGAAAACTGCCAGCATAGCTGCTGTAGCGATAGAGAAACCGATTATCACTGGTGACATATTCATAAATACCATTGCCATCGGGATCTTCGACGGGAATTGGCCCCCCATCAAAGGCCCCTAAATCGACCACTTCCCAGGTATTGTTGTCGGGATTTTGGGTAAAAATTTGCACCATGGCACAGCAATGGGCACCACCGGAATATTGGGAAAAAATCACCTCTGGGAAGTCATTCTTAGGATCCATCTCCGCGATTTGCACCAGGCTATACATCATAAAGGAACTGTCTTCTGTCCGCCGTAACACTTCTCGCTCATCCACCTGAATAGTCAAGGTCGGAACATAGTTGCTCCAGCCCTCTGGATTGGTTTGTTCGGCATAGCTGAGATTCGCCGTTACTCCCTGGCTGGTAATACTTCCAGAGTGATCGGGGGTTTCGTAATCAAATTCTAGGGTTGCGACCTCGGCCTGGGCACCACTGTTGAAGCCTAGGGGAAAAAGTGCTGTGCTAATAAAAAAAGTGGCGATCGCCTTTTTGATACCCATTGCTATCTCTAAATTCTCAGGAGTTTTCTTTCAAATGGTAGGCAACGCCGTTGGGCCACTGACCCAAAAGTTCAGAAAATGTTGTAGTCTCCCCCAAGCTACAAAATAAAAAAACACCCCCATCTAGGAGGTGCCACAATAAATTCCAAGCCGTCAATACTGTTCGGTAGACCTTAATAAGCGTCCTGGAGTTCGTAAAAATCAGGGGAAACATAGTCTTTCCGCAGCGGCCAGCCGATCCAATCTTCCGGCATCAAAATCCGCTTTAGGTTGGGGTGTCCTTCATAGACAATGCCGTACATGTCATAGCTTTCCCGCTCTTGCCAGTCGGCCCCTTTCCAAATCCAATACACCGAAGGTACCACTGGATTTTCTCTCGGTAGAAATACCTTAACGCGGACTTCTTCCGGGTCAGTTACGTTGTCTCCAACCTTCAGCAAATGGTAAAAACTCACCAATTCTTTGCCTGGCCCCAAATCGTAGGCCCCTTGACATTGGAGATAATTAAACCCAAAGGCATAGAGGGCAGTGCAGAGAGGAATTAGGAGATCAGCATCGACTTTAATAATCTCGATACCAGAGTGATCTCGCTCTAAGGATTCGTGGCTAAAACCGTTTTCTGTCAACAATTGGGAGACAGCACCCGCCTCAACAATGGTGGCTTCTTCGGGGGTGGGGTTTTGATTTTCTTCTGCCATCGCTTAGGCCTCCTCTCTTTGTTTTGCGGTCAGCAGTGCAGGGGGAACAGGCATTCCCATCGCTTCGGTAAGTTCTTTCGGCGGGTTATTCCAGGTATCCATGCCCAGATATTTCCCGGTGAGAATTGGCTCTACCACTTTCATGCTGTGGGCGGTGCTGTAGTAGCGGTGGGTCTGTTCTGTTTTTAAAGACCGTTCTTGAATGGTTTCGTTAGAAACTTTTTTGCGCAATTTGATAATGGCATCAATAATGGCTTCTGGTCTGGGGGGACAACCGGGAATATACAGATCCACCGGAATCAGCTTATCAACGCCCCGGACAGCGGTGGTGGAGTCGCTACTGAACATCCCGCCGGTGATCGTGCAAGCACCCATAGCAATTACATATTTTGGTTCGGGCATTTCTTCATAAAGGCGCACCAAGGCCGGGGCCATTTTCATGGTGACGGTACCAGCGACCAAAATTAGATCTGCCTGACGAGGACTAGAACGGGGCACGAGGCCAAAGCGGTCGAAGTCAAAGCGGGAGCCAAGGAGGGCGGCAAATTCGATAAAACAGCAGGCTGTCCCGTACAGGAGCGGCCACAGACTAGAGAGGCGCGCCCAGTTGTAGAGATCATCAACGGTGGTGAGGATGACATTCTCCGAGAGATCTTGGGTGACCTGCGATCGCCCCATGGGGTTGAGCAGTTTTTCGGTTTGCTGTTGTTCAAAGGATGTCGGATTCATGACCATTCAAGGGCTCCTTTTCTCCAGGCGTACACAAGGGCAATCACGAGGATTGCGATAAAAATGAGGGCTTCAACAAAGGCAAGTAGGCCGAGTTGGTTAAAGGCCACCGCCCATGGGTAAAGGAAAACGGTTTCCACATCGAAGACAACGAACACCAAGGCGAACATATAGTAGCGGATGTTGAATTGAATCCACGCGCCGCCGATGGGTTCCATCCCTGATTCGTAGGTGGTTTTGCGTTCAGGCCCGCCCCCTTTAGGACGCAGTAGTTTCGATGCGGTGAGGGCAAGGATCGGGACTAGGCTACTGACGATGAGAAAGCCTAGGAAATATTCATAGCCGGAGAGGACAAACACTGGTGTTGTAATACCTCGCAGTTTTTTGACTTGGAATTTTTATGTCCTATCCAGTATAAAACCTATCCCGGCGGGATCATAGGTAGATGCTCCTAATCAATGACATAAGTGAGAGTTGAGGATTGGCATACTCTTGCTTGCACTGGCGGCGATCGCCTTTACTGGCTAAGCGGAGCCAAAACCAGCGACCGGACTTCGACAATGCTCAACCCTCATTAATTTGTTAGCCCTCGCTAATTCTTCGTTTTTGGTAATGCGACTCGTTTTGACATTCCGCCAAAACATGAAGACGATCCCAGTCGCTATTCATCAAAGCTAACTTTTTCGCCCGACTCCAACCCTGCACCTGCTTCTCCCGATAAAAAGCATTGGCCACATGATCATAATATTCTGCATAAACCAATTTAACAGGTAAACGTTTCTTCGTATGATTAGCCCCCTGCCCATTTTGATGCTGCCATAAACGCCGCTCCAAATCCTTCGTACTACCCGTATAAAACGATCCGTCGGCACATTCCAAAATATACATGTGGGGCATAGTTGAACTCCTTGTTGTCAAAAGATCGGGCTTCGACAATGCTCAGCCCTCATCCGTCTTAAAAGCTGGTTGAGCGAAGCCGAAACCAGCTATCCCATGACCTACGCGAAACCGAAACCAGCGACAAACCCAACATCGACCTAATACTAGCCAAATTTTCTGCACTCTCTTGGTCAAGCTCCGCGATCGCCTTTAAAGTCTCCTCTGGTTTGCGTAATGGTTCTTCCTCCGGTGCATTGGAATTTTTGCCGACAGATCAAACGATTCCAGATCAACTGGATAAGAGGCAAAAAGACGTCATTCAAAAAGATTTATGGTTTCTTCGGCTATGAAGCAACGTTTTGAGGGAATTTTTCGGCACAATCACAGTAGAGGCATTCGGTAGTAGAGGAGAAAAAAGCCATGGCGAAAAAGAATGATACGGCGGCATTATTGGGAGCCTTGGTGATCACCTTGGGGTTATTGGGCGCTGGTGGCTGGTGGTTTCTCCAACAAAATCAATCTCTCCAGTTGCCGACTTCCCTGGGAGATGTAATTGGCCAGGGGGAAACCGCAAATCGCCTTAGTCGAGGGGAAAGGTTACTGCTCCAAGGCGATCGCCAACCGGACAAAGAAC
This sequence comes from Synechococcus sp. BDU 130192, assembly GCF_963876085.1. NCBI lineage: Bacteria > Bacillati > Cyanobacteriota > Cyanophyceae > Synechococcales > Synechococcaceae > Synechococcus > Synechococcus sp. BDU 130192. The sequence goes on from NZ_CAWNNO010000055.1 coordinate 8,282, forward strand.
AAGGAATTGCGGCCTATGGAACAGGAGATTTCCCGGAAGCAATTCGGCTCTTTCAAGCTTCTCTCCAGGCGAGCCCCAACGATCCTGAAACTTTAATTTATCTGAATAACGCCAAAATTCGCCAGCAAACTGCCAATCCCCAGGCGATCGCCGTAGTGGTCTCTTTACCAGTGGATACCGATACAAGCGGCGCGAAGGAAATTTTGCGGGGTGTGGCCCAGGCCCAAAAGGAAGCCCTTGATGGGGGTCGCGGATTTTTGGTGGTACTTGCTGATGATGATGGCGATCCGGCGATCGCCGCTGAGGTAGCCCAAGCCCTCGCGGATCAAGCAGACATTTTAGGGGTGGTGGGGCATTTTAGTAGTGATACCAGTTTGGCGGCGGCCCAAATCTATGAAGCCCAAAGCCTGGTGATGATTTCCCCCACGAGTACGGCGGTGTCCCTCTCTACAGCAGGGGATTATATTTTTCGGACAGTACCGAGCGATCGCTTCACAGGGACAGCCCTGGCCAACTATCTTTTAGAACGTCTGAATCAACGGCAGGTAGTGGTGTTTTTTAACAGTGCCAGTGGCTATAGTAATTCCCTCAAGGACAGCCTCACCACAGAACTCTTTACCCGTGGTGGCACCGTGGTGGCCGAGGTGGATGTGAGCCCTGGGGGATTTAATGGTGCCCAAGCTCTCACGGACGCGAAAAATAAAGGGGCAACGGCGATCGCCCTCGTCACCGATACCCCGACCCTCAACCAAGCGCTCCAGATCATCCAGGTGAATGAAAATCAGTTGCCTATTGTCGCTGGGGATAGCCTCTATAAGCCAGAAACCCTACAAATTGGTGGGCGCGATGCCGTGGATATGGTGGTGGCGATTCCTTGGCACATTTTGAACCATACCAATGGCACCTTTCCCCAGGTGTCCCGCGCTCTGTGGGGGGGTGATGTGAACTGGCGCACAGCCCTGAGTTACGATGCAGCGATCGCCCTCATGACTGGGATTCAACAAAGCCCCACACCCGATCGTCAAGGTTTGCAACAAATTCTCGCTAGTCCAAATTTTTCCGCAGCGGGGGCGGCCCAAACGATTCAATTTTTGCCGTCGGGCGATCGCAACCAGGCCCTAGAAATGGTCACCGTCCAACCAGGGGAACGGTCGGGCTTTGGCTATGATTTTGTGCCAGTGCCTTAGGAAATACTGATCTGGGCTTGGCTTGCTGGGGACTTAACAATCCGACCAATGATCGCGCTTTGGGGATGACCTCCACTTTGTAATGTTTTTAGGCAAGTGTGGGCATTTTCTGGGGCGATCGCCGCCAAGAGTCCGCCGGAGGTTTGGGGGTCAAAAAGTAGTTCATAGTCTGGTCGTTGCCGTTGGGCTGGGGTGACTTGAATAAACTGTTCGGCGGTGTGGTTTTGGGGTGCGAGGGAACTGGTTAAACCCCGTTGCAGAGTCTCCCTGGCCCCCTCCAAAATAGGCAATTGATCAAGGTAGATTTCAGCCCCTAAACCGCTGGGTTGCAACATTTCCAGAAGATGGCCTGCTAGTCCAAACCCGGTTACATCGGTACAGGCCGTGGCCCCATGGTTTCGTAAAATCTCCGCCGCTGTTTTATTGGATTGCACCATGGCGGCGATCGCCCCATCGATCCAATGTCCTTTTGTTTTTCTTTGCATTTCTGCGGCGAAAAGAGTGCCTGTCCCAAGCGATTTCGTCAAAATTAATACTTGACCTCGCTTTAGCTCAGTTTTGCGCCAAATTGCGTCTTTTTGCAACAAACCATTGCAGGTCAAGCCCAGCCCCAGTTGATCCGCTTCGTTAGTATGGCCGCCAATTAAAGCAATGTTGTCCCGATTTAAAATTTCGACAACCCCTGCAAGCAATTGTTGCAACATTCCCTGTTGTACCCTCGCTTTGCCATGGGGCAATGTAGCGAGTACAAGAACACTGTGGGGAGTTGCACCCATACTGTAAAGATCGCTCAGGCAATGATGGGTGACAATTTGGCCGAGTAGAAAGGGATCATTGATTAAGCTCGGAAAATAATCAATGGTTTGGACGAGGAGTTGATCCCTCGGAATTTGAATAATCGCCGCATCATCGGGCTGATCTAGACCGACGATCACATCAGCATGGGTGGGTAAGTTTAAGCCCTTTAAGCTGCTCGCTAAGATATCTTTGCCGACCTTAGCACCGCAACCAGCACAATACATTTTAGGTTGTTCTTGGGCTGGAAATTCGCTTGTCCGGGACATCTGAGGCAAGTCGGCAAATTGCGCCATAAATTTGCGATCAATGTGATCTTTCCAGCGCCACAACAGAGGCGATCGCCAACTCAATTTTCCCCAGGTTGCAAAGGCCTGTTTGTCCCCCGTGCCAATGAGCGCAAGATAACGTTTTTGGGGATGGTAGGCTTCTAATGTTTCGCCCAGGATAACCCGCTGTAAATTCCGTAGTAACGGTTTCCCTTGGCGCACCGCAAAAACCCCCGCTTTGGGTCGCGGTTCGTCGCGCATGGTGGCAATATCACCAGCGGCAAACACAAAAGGATGGGAAGGCGATCGCAGGGTTTGATCCACCATTACAAAACCTCGGTTATCAGTTTGGAGACCGCTTGCTCTGAGCCAAGAAGGGGCCGCTGCCTGGGTCACCCAAATCACTTTGCCCGTCAGCACCAAGCCCGACTGACACCGTACCCCTGTGGGTGTCACCTCAACAACCGTTTCCTGGAGATGAACTTGGACATTCCGCCGTTCCAACAGCTTTTTTGCTTGGCGACTGACCCCAGGATTTTGGTTGGTGCCCATGAGTTGCTGGCCCCGGTGGACGAGGTGCAACTCTAATAATTCGGGAGAAGCTAAACGTTGGCTGAGGGCATGGTGAATATTGAAGGCGAGTTCTGTGCCCCCAGCCCCGCCCCCGACAATGATGATCCGTTGGGGTTGATCGGGCGCTTGGTTTGCCGTGTCGAGAATTCGTTGCCAAGCGTCAAGAAATTGGGGGACAGGTTTCGCGGCGATCGCATAGGCTTTTACCCCAGGGATCGTTTCTGTTGCCGGGGTACTGCCAATATCCAGGGAAAGGTAATCAAAGCGTACTGGCGGCCGATTGGTGCAATGGACAACTTTTTGGTCAAGATCAAGGCCAATCACTTGATCTTTTAAAAAGTCTGCCTGGGCGAAGTGGGCCAGGCGCCGTAGATCGATGTGGGTTTCTTCGTAGCCATAAAAACCCGCCACATAGCCCGGCAACATCCCAGAATAGGGCGTATAGGTGACATTACTGATCAAGGTTAACCGCGCCTTGGCTCGCGGCTGCATGCCCCACATTTTTAAGGCGATCGCATGGCTATGACCCCCCCCAACAAAAACAAGATCACTCATTTTCTTAAATCCCAGGCCCCGGAAACGATGAAAAAGCTGCTGCTTGCTACCCTACCGCAAGCCAAGGTCAGAACGCTTAAAATCAATAAAAATCACCGCCATTGACCCCCATGACAACTTCTTCTCGTTTTTCTGCTGCCGAACGCATTGCTTCTTTAAAAACGGCGATCGCCGGTGGTGTGACTGCTGGATTACTGAGCTTCGGACTTTTGCTACTCCATCGTTTGGTTGGTTCTGAAGGGTTGCCCTTAAATTTTGGGGGCGGCCTTGGCACCCTCACCTTGCTGGTTAATCTGGGTACTTCCGCCCTATCCGGTGCCCTGTTTGCCCTGACTTACCGCTATGCGGTGCGCACCGATGATAATCCCCAATTGAATGCTGGGGTGATTGCGGCGTTTGCCCTGGTGCGGGGGGTAGCGCTGGTGGATGCGGGATCGGCGATCGCCCAAAAGGGTTGGCCCTTTATGGCGGCCTGTGGCGAAAATTTTGTGGTCTTTGGTTTGACGGCTTTGGCGTTGAATTTCGGGAGGCAACAGGGCTGGCTTACACCATTTAAATAAACTTTTAGAATTCGGTAGCTCGGTAAAATAAGACCGTTCTTTCCCATTGTTTGCCTGTGTTAATTTCTGGCGATCACCCGTCCCGTCTTTGTCCCTGCGGTAGTCAAAAGCCTTTGGCCCAATGTTGTGCCCCTTATCTTCAAGGTCAACTGGCTGCCCCCACCGCCGAAGCCCTGATGCGATCGCGCTACACCGCCTACTGTTTTCGGGATGTGGATTACCTACTGAAAACCGAGTACCCCAGCCGCCACACCCCCGATAGTCGCCAATTGATTACAGCAACGGCGAATAGCGTTTCTTGGTTGAGCTTAACTGTTCTCGCGACGGCAGCGGGCCAACCCCAGGACGAAACGGGCATGGTAGAATTTGTCGCCGTGTACCAGGAAGGAAAAATCATGGGACAACTCCACGAGCGATCGCAATTCATTAAAGAACAAGGTCGCTGGTTTTACCTCGAAGGGGATATCTTGCCACCCCTACAACCGAAAAAGAATGAACCCTGCTGGTGTAACAGTGGCAAAAAATTCAAACAATGCCACGGCAAAAAACGTTAGATCGGCAAGCTTAATTGAGGATCTTGCAACTGTTCAATAATTTTGAGGTGGGCTTTTGAGAAAGGATAATCCTTGAGGCTTTGGAGCGAGACCCAGCCTGCCCCCGATAAATTTACCCGATAAATTTGGGGCTCTACTTCAATTTTGAAATGGGTATAGGCATGGAAAACCGTGTTTAAACTGCGTTCGTATTGCGCCCCCGGAAATAAATCCGTGAGTAAGGGCTGAATATTGCCTTCCTGGTTCGGAAATTCCCACAAGCCCCCCAAAAGTCCGTCCTGGGGCCGCTGTTGAATAAAAACTTGATTCTCCAGATTAAAGGCGATCGCCGCTACTATTTTTTTCGTGGGAATTTGTTTTTTCGGGGCCTTGCGAGGGAAATCCGTCGGTTGATGCTTGAGATAGGCAGTGCAATGATTTTGCCAAGGACAGCGGGGACAATTTGGTTGTTTCACCGTGCAGAGGGTCGCCCCCAAATCCATCAAGGCTTGGTTAAAATCCCTGGGATTTTCTGGATCGAGCAAGGTCTCTGAAACATCCCATAGTTCATCCAACGCTTTAGCAGGCGGCACCTCTAGGGCGATGAGCCGCGCCAAAACCCGTTTCACATTGCCATCGAGGATTGCAAGGGGTAAATTGCGAGCCGAACTAAGAATGCCTCCAGCCGTCGTCCGCCCGATTCCCTTGAGGCACAGAATCTTGTCTAAATCTTCAGGAAACTGCCCTGCAAAATCCGTCACCACCTGTTGCGCGGCCTGGTGGAGATTCCGCGCCCGGGCATAATATCCCAACCCTTCCCAATGCTTTAAAACAGCCTGTAAATCCGCTGCGGCTAAGGCTTCCACCGTCGGGAACTGTACTAACCACCGTTCGTAATAGGGAATCACCGTTTTTACCTGGGTTTGCTGGAGCATGATTTCTGAAATCCAGACCCGATAAATATCCGGTTCGTTGCGCCAGGGTAATGTACGGCCCGCCTGTTGGTACCAATCCAAAAGCGATCGCCGCATTTCCGCTAAGATTTCTGCTGTCCACAGGGCTACCATGGTCAAAAAAATTCTCCCTTAATGCAAAAAGAGCCCCAGCCAAAACTGAAGCTCTCTTTACGTTTAGTACCCCCAAGGGAATTCGAATCCCTGTCGCCTCCGTGAAAGGGAGGTGTCCTAGGCCACTAGACGATGGGGGCTTGCGGACTGAGCAGAAGCGTTTTTGTTTGTTTCGCTTGCGACTCACAGTTATACAATCTAACTGAAGAATTTTGAGATGTCAACCCTTTTGCCCAAACTTTTTGGAGGGATTCATCTAACGGGAAATAGCCTGCTGGGTTGTCCGATTTTCAGCCACTGGGTTGCCCTCGCCCCGCACCGCCTGGAACATCCCAAACCGACACAGGCCCGTACCAAAGGCTAGGCGCATGAGCAGAATGGTCGGAATTTCCCGTACTGACTTGATAAAACCGGGTAGACCGTATTGCAGCCAACCCCAGGGCCGAATTGCGCCGACCCAAATTGTGTGTAACCAGGAAGGAAGGGTTGCTTGGCTCCAATCAGCGTTAATTACGTGATCTTGAACAAGACCTGTCTCCTCTAGCAGTTCCGAAAAGCCTTCGATGCTCGAAAATTTCGGGTGCGCCCATTGGTCAAGGAGTTGAGTCATCACGGGTTTTTCCCACCAGTTGAGGGGAATTTGGCGATCGTCCCGTTGGTTCCAGTCGGCGACAACTAATTTTCCGCCTGGCTTCAGTACCCGGAGCAGTTCCTGGGCAAAAATCGCCTTATCGGGCATGTGGGGGCCAGCTTCTACAGACCAAACCACATCAAAGCTACCATCGGCGAAGGATAAATTCATCGCATCATCAACGGCAAATTTGGCGCTGATTCCTGGGGGGGTGAGTTGGGTTGCCCGCTCCACTTGCTTGGGACTGATGGTGATCCCAGTTACGTCAAAGCCATAGTCTCGCGCGAGGATGCGGCTACTGCCACCGATGCCACAGCCCACATCCAGCACTTTAGTTCCAGGGGGTAATTGATCCAAACCGCCCCAGCGCACCATTTCGTGGACAAAATCTGCCTTAGCTTTGAGGAAATTTTTCGCCCTCGGGGGGTTGCCGTAGTGACCAAGGTGAATGTGTTCGCCCCAGTAATATTCAAGGATGCCGTCCTCGGTCCATTCGTCGTAGGAGTCGGCGACGGTGTCGGTAGATTGGTAACGGCGGGCTGTCAGCAGATAGCTAATGAGGGCGATCGCCAAAATTGTGGCACTAATCCCCAGGGCAAGGAGCAAGATATTCATGGGTTGAGTTTGCGTGAACTGCGGCAAAAAGGGCTCAAATTATCCTAACTGATCCACGCCGGGAGACAGGCGATCGCCTTTTTTAAAGCTTTGAGAATCGAAAAATCTATCCCAGGGAAGATTGCTTTTACATCGTTGACTAGAAGCGGATTTTATATATTTTTGTTAAGTTGGACGGGCATCTACTGCAAAATATTCACTTTTTTTGATTTTTACGCAGCTTCAAGCATCTTTTTTTATGAATTTAGATTTTCTTACCCGAAGTATTTTGGGGAATACCCTCGCCGCCTATGCCATGGCGATCGCCGTGCTGGTGGTGGGCTTTCTCCTGATCAATGGGTTCAGGGCGCTCATTCTCAGTTCACTGCGGCGCTGGGCCAAAAAGACCCAAACGACCCTCGATCCGCGCATCACAAAAATTCTCAGTCAATCCCTAGTGCGTCTCCTCTATGTAGGGAACGTTTTTTTGGCGATTGGAAATCTCAACTTGCACCCCATTTTGAACCAAGCGGTGCGGGCTTTAACGGTTATTGCGACGACGGTGATCGGCATTCAGCTCATTTCCCAATTGGCAGAATATGCGATTCGCTCCTACCTCCTGCGTAAAGGCGACATTGAGCTAGAACAGAGTTTTAGTGCGCTGATGCCCATTTTGCGGGCCATACTCTGGGCTATCGGTGCGGTCTTCCTCCTGGATAACCTCGGCTTTGATATCTCTGCTGTGGTCGCCAGTCTGGGGATTGGGGGTTTGGCGATCGCCTTTGCGGCCCAGGGGATTTTAACGGATTTATTCAGTTACTTTTCCATCGTCCTCGACCGTCCCTTTGCCCTGGGAGACTTTATTATCGTGGGCGATTTCATCGGTACCGTGGAATATATCGGTATCAAAACCACGAGGCTCAAGAGTCTCAGCGGCGAAGAAATCGTTATGGCCAACACCGACCTCACAGGCTCCCGCATCCGGAACTTTAAGCACATGAAGCGGCGACGGATCGTCTTTAGCCTCGGTGTGCTTTACGAAACGCCTAAAGAAAAATTAGAAATTATTCCGGCCCTCATCCAGGACATCATTAGCGCCCAGGAACAGGTTAGTTTCGACCGGGCTCACTTTGCCAACTATGGCGATTTTAGTCTGAACTACGAAATTGTCTACTACGTTGAAAGTAGTGACTACGCCCTCTACATGGACACCCAACAGAAAATTAATCTAGCCATCTTTGAGGCGTTCAGTCAGCGGAACATTGAATTCGCTTACCCGACGAATGTGACCTACGTCCAGGGCTTAAATACTAACGCCGAAAAGGCGATCGCCCCAGAAACTGCCACGAACAGTTAATTCCTTAAATTATTGATCACAGTGCTGCCCCCAAGTTTTAAATTTGGGGGTTTTTTCTGGCTAGATATCGCCCCCAGCCACAAAATTTCGTCATAATAATCAACTGTTGCGTATTTCCCCAAAAGCGATGCCCCTTGCCCCCCTCAGTTGGCCAGAACTCGAAGCCCTCACCGATTTTCAGCTTGACTACGAAAATGGCCCGACCAATGCCCAATCCTGTTTACGGCTCTTTGGTCAGTCAGAAAGCGATATTCGGGTCACTCTCTACCGGGATAACCATGCCTGGTGTCCCTACTGCCAAAAAGTCTGGCTCTGGCTAGAGGAAATGCGCATCCCCTACCGCATCAAAAAAGTAACCATGTTTTGCTACGGCGAAAAAGAAGCCTGGTACAAACAAAAAGTCCCCTCTGGCATGCTCCCAGCCCTTGAACTCGATGGACGCATGATCACCGAGAGCGACGATATTTTACTCGCCTTAGAACAGGCATTTGGGCCGCTTACTTTCAGTCTGACGGATCCCAGAGTTTTGCCCCTACGCCGCTTAGAGAGATTACTATTCCGCGCCTGGTGCAATTGGCTCTGTCGGCCACCGCTATTCCCCGGACAAGATAAAGAAGGTCGCCGCAAGTTTATCCAAGTGGTGCAACAGGTAGAAGAAGCCTTAGCCGCCACCCCAGGCCCTTACTTCCTCGAAGAATTTAGCGTGGTTGATGTGATTTTCACGCCCTATGTAGAGCGGATGAATGCCAGCCTCTACTACTACAAAGGCTATTCCCTGCGGGAGGAAAATCCTGGATTTGCCGCCTGGTTTGATGCCATGGAAACTCGCCTAACTTACCGGGGTACCCAGAGTGATTTCCATACCCATGTCCATGACCTTCCTCCACAAATGGGCGGCTGCTATGCCAACGGCGAACCCCAAGCTTTAGAGAATCAGCTCAAAGTTGATGAAGGGGATTGGTTCGGGCTGCCGGATGTCGCTTACCCTGAGCCAGCCAACGCCAAACAAGAAGCCCTGTACCGGGTGATTAAACATCGCCGCAATATTGTTAAGGTTAATCCCGCCAATGATCAATTTTTTGACCAAGCGTTGCGCTGTGCCCTGACCGCCATGATGACAGGAGAAGTTTGTGAGCCACCCAAGGATGCCGACAAAGCCTTGCGGTATCTGCGCGATCGCCTGAATGTACCGAGAGATATGTCGATCTATGCGGCGAAACATCTTCGCACTGCCCTAGAAAAGACGGCGCAACTGGCAGGTGAAAGACAGGGGGAACCGATCCCGGTGCGCCACCGCCGCGACCAAGATCCGGCCAATTTTCGTTAGAGGTTGATAATTTCCACAGGGTCGAGGGCATCGGCCGGAGTAAAGCCAAAGATTTGACTGTAGAAATAAAATTCACTGTCGAGGGCTTTTTTGATATTTTCAGCCTGGCGAAAACCGTGCTGTTCTCCTTCAAAGGGAACATAGGCGACGGGTAAACCCTTGGTTTTAATCGCTTCTACCATCATCTCCGCTTGGTTGGGGGGGACGACTTTATCTTCTAAACCCTGGAAGAAGATCACGGGACAGGCGAGTTTTTCGGTGAAATGGATCGGCGATCGCCTAATGTATTTTTCCTTTTCTGCGGGATATTTACCGATGAGGCGGTCGAGGTAGCGGGCCTCGAATTTGTGGGTATCGGTGGCGAGTACCTCCAGGTCAGAAATACCGTAATAGCTGGCCCCGGCTTTAAAGACATCATGGAACGTGAGGGCGGCTAAGGTGGTGTATCCCCCGGCACTGCCCCCGGCGATCGCCAATTTTTCCCCGTCAGCTAACCTCTTTGCCACGAGATATTTCGCGACGTTGACGCAATCCTGCACATCGACAATGCCCCAATTCCCATCAAGGCGTTGGTGATATTCCCGACCATAGCCCGTGCTGCCGCCGTAGTTCACATCCACAAAGGCAAAACCCCGACTCGTCCAATATTGAATCCGCAGATTTAAGCTCGCTGCAGCCATCGCCGTGGGGCCACCGTGACTTTTTACCAAGAGAGGTGGTGCCGTGTCCGCAGGGGCTTGGAAATCTTGGTTCGTTGGCGGGTAATACCAGGCGTGAGCGGTGAGGCCGTTTTCCGTGGGAAAGGCGATCGCCTGGGGTTGGGACAGATAGCCAGGATCAATTTTTAACGTGCTGGCTTCCTTGACCCGCACCGTTTCCCCCGTAAATAGATCCAGGGTAACAATGGCGGTGGGTTGGGTGGCAGCACCGCCGATAAAGGCAATCATTTCCCCCTGCACCTGGAGGTCACTAATGCTGCTGTAGGGGACGGGGATCGGCGTAAGGGCACGGCGGTCGGGGTTGAGGGTCGCCAGCTTCCAAGTGCCATGGTCGTTGTAGGTACAGACGAGGGTCGTTTCATCGATAAAGCCGAGGATCGATTCCCCAAATACCCAGTGGGGATAGCCAAATTCCGCTTCGGCAGGATAGACCGCTTGGACAGTTCCCTCAACGTAGCGATAGAGGTTCCAATAGCCGCTGCGATCACCACTGAAATACAACACACCACCGGGCGACCAACGGGGTTCAACGACGGATTCACCATTGCCCCCAGCTACGAGCGTTTTTTCTCCTAAGGTGCCATCTCCTTGAATCGCGGCGATCCAAAGTTGGCTGTTGTCCCAGGGCATATCGGGGTGATCCCAACTAACCCAGGCGAGGGTTTTCCCATCGGGGGAAAGACGGGGCGAAGTGTAGAAATCATTGCCTTCAACAAGGACTTGAAGGTCGCCGGAATCGAGGGTGATCGCCACCAAATCGTTTTTGGGTTCGTGGCCTGGGACGCTGTGGTCTTCGCTAACACAAATTAAACGGTTGCGGGCTGCATCAAGAATGAAATCAGCATAGCGGCGTTGATTTTCTGGGGTGAGGGCTTGGGGTTCCTGGTTTGGCTTTTGGACATAAACGCGGCGATCGCCATCGTTGGAAAAATAAACGGTGCCAGTTTCCGTAATTAAAAAAGCACCACCACCATACTCATGGACACGGCTACGCACATTAAAACCCAGCGGCGTAATATCAACTGTCGTTCCGTCGCTATTGCGTTTTACCAGGACATTGCGCCCTTTTTCCTGGGGTCTGCCCTCAAGCCAGTAAAGATCTGTGCCAGCCCAGGCCACTGCCCCCAAACCAATGCTGCTCGAAACAATCAGGTCAGAGGTAATCGGCGATCGCCAAGTGCCGTAGGGGGCGGTTTGCGGAGTGGCCATGGTAGAAAAAACCCAAGAAAATTCAAACTGATTATTACTCTACCCCTTGGGAAGCCAGGCCCACAATGGTTATTGGCTCGTACAAATGGAATCGACCACCTCACAGCCGGAGCCAAAATCACTACACACATCGAGGGCTGCTGCCTCGGCGCTCTCAATATCAGCCCCCCAGCCGCTGCCATAGGCCTCTGGCCCCATGGCGATCGCCCCACAGGCATTGCGGAACCAGACTAAGGCTTGGCAATCACCGGACGCAGCAAAAAATTCACAATCTTCCACAGCGGCTTGCTCGGCCTCTGCTTGGGTGGGTACATCAATCACATAGCCATATTCCCCGGTGGCCTCCGAAAAGGCGATCGCCCCAAAAAAGACGCCATCAGTCGGGGCGGTAATAACCGGATCGGGTGTTGTTGGTGTGGGGGTTGTCGGGGTTGCTGGCGTGGTCGGATTAGTGGGGTTAGGATTTGGGTTTTCTCCATTTCCCGGTGGCGTTGTTCCCGGATTTGGATTGCTGGGCGTTACCCCTGGTTGGACTTCCCCGGCAATTTGACGTTGTTGCACCACTTGATAAAGTTGGTAGCCACCCAGTCCCAGTAGCCCTAAACCCAGGAGTAATCCCCAGGGAGCGCCGCGTTTTTTGGAACTGTTCTGTTGTAGATCTGCCGCCGAAAAAGAAAGCTCTTCGGCCACATGATAGGTCGGCGGGGCTTGGCCTCCTCCGGTAATCTCTGTTGGCGGTGTGACCGGCGTACCAGCCGCAGCATTAGCATTGGAACCCGTGCCAACTGGTGCTGTGGCAATGGTAGAGGCAACGATGGTCGGTAAAATTTCTGGCATGACCTCCGTGGCTTGATTGTTAGGCATCGCCGCTGTAAGGGCCGCCCGCATTGCCTTAGCCGTCATAAACCGTTCTTTCGGATTAGGCTTAATGGCAAAATTCAGCACCGCCACCAGATGTTGATCCGCGATATTTTGACTGGGCCAGGTTAATTCGCCGGTGATGGGATCATGTTGAAAATCTTGGGGCATCATTCCGGTGAGGAGATAGACCATCGTCAGGGCGAGGGCATACAAGTCACTCGAAAAAACGGGCCGACCGGACGCCTGTTCCGGGGGCATAAATCCAGGGGTACCGATCACGATGGAGCTTTTTGGGGTGGCACCACTGCTCATCATTTGGGTGCCCATAATTTCCCGGACTGCGCCAAAGTCAATTAGTACCGGTTTTTTGTCCGCCTCGCGCAGAATGATATTTTCTGGCTTAATGTCCCGGTGGATAATTTGTTTGGTTTCGATAAATTCCAAAATATCGAGGGTGTCCACCAAGATTTGCCGGACGGTGGCGGCGGACTGGGGCCCTTCATTTTTTAAAAGTGCCTCTAGGGTTTGACCTTCGATGTACTCCTGGACGAGGTAAAATTTGCCATCTTCTTCGAAATAGGCATAGAGGCTCGGAATTTGGGGATTGCTGCCGAGTTCTTCTAGTAATACGGCTTCCCGTTGGAAACGTTCCTGCACCAGACGATAGATTTCGGATTGATCCTCAATGGGCCGAAGCTGTTTTGCGACCCGGATGGGCTGGGAGGGCATGTAGCTGTCTTTTACGAGGTATGTGACGCCAAATCCTCCACTACCCAACTCACGGAGAATTTGATATCGACCAGAACCGATTGTCTGTTTCGTCATGGCTTCAGGTTATATTTCGCGATGTCAAAGGAGTACTTGGGGCCTTTGATGCTTTCATCATAAACGGAGAATCTCAAAAGTCTGGTTAGAGGTGAGAAATTCCCACTTCAAAAAGGCGATCGCCCTTTACTTACCGTCAAATATCAAGGCCGCCCCTGGGAAAATTTCGTTTCTAAAACCAACGTCCACCATGGAAACGCCACAGGGGAAATAAGATGCGCATCAAACTCTGGGACACCACAAAGATCCCCAGCCAAACCGAGCCGTAGTGAATCACAAACCAGGTTAAAGACAGATCTGCCGTTAGGGGTAAGGCGACGCCCGCAAAATTCGGTAAGCCAGCCCACAAAAGCAAAAAGAATATCCCTTCCCAGAGGGCCGCCAGCCATTGTAGAATCGCCGGCCAATCTTGATCCCAACGGTAATTTTGTAAATAGATGTAAAGACAGTCCCAGCCAAGGCCAAAAACGGTGATGTAACCCCAAACCGCCCAATAGACAGCACCAACAGGATTACCCCAGAGTCCCTCTGCAAAGCAGACTGTGAGGAGGGCACCGACCGTACCCATCAAAAGAAGTCGAGTTTGCCAGCGGCCAAGGAGTGTTGGGGTCATGGGGCTTGATTGTTAATCCATTTAAACCATTGGGATAGGGAAGCCAAGGGATGCAAAGGGCGCACCTGGGAAGCATTTTCCTGAGCCAAGGCTTCTACTGATTTTAGGGCACAGTATTGCAACCCCAAAAAGCTATCGACGGCGGCATGGGGGCCACCAAAGGTAATGGCTCCGGCGGCGTACATTCGTCCTGAGCGGTTACGCATTTCCGGCATTTCAAAATCATTGTTCACCTGGAAGCGGCCAAGGGCATTCAGGGTCAGTTGGTAATGGGTCACGAGGTCATTGAGCAGGGGGGTGGATTTGACTTTACCATCGAGACCCGTGGCGTCAATGATGTAGTTGGCGGTGAGGGTGAGTTCCCCTGTGATACCTTTTTCGCGAATCCGCGTCACCGGACGTCCTTGGGCATCGGGTTCGACGGCTACGACATCCCCAAAAACAATTCGATACCAGCCTTTATCTAAACCCGTTTGGATAATATCGCGCCAGTCATGGCGATCGGCGGTGGTGGTGCCGCCCCAATCGGCCAGGAGGTTAGTGCGTTCCCTGGGGGCAGCGTTTTCTAATTGTTCGCGCAGGGTGCCGCCCCAACAGGCCTTAGGCCAATTAAATGGTTGCAGTTCAAAATGGTTGCTCACGGGTCGCTGGGCCAGGCCAAATTTATTTCCCACGGGTTTTGGCGATCGCATTAGGTGCAAGATCGAAATGTTGGGGTTACGGCGGCGGGCTTCGTAGATGCGCTGGATCACCCTAGAGGCGACAATCCCCCGACCCCGAATCAAGACTGTCCCCCCCTGGCGTTCGAGGGTGCTATAGACGTGGTCATGTTCCTCGTAGGCATTGACGACCGTTTTAAAATCCCCTGTTTTTTCGCGGTAGTCCTGGAGATCTGGCAAAAATTGGATCACCGGATATCCGGTACACAGATGAACATAACGGCCAATGACAAAGGCATGGCGGCCCCGTCCCGCAGAATAGGCGATCGCATAACGACCATCATCGGTTTTCCGGATTGCCCGCACCCGCCCAAAGCGATACATATGGTGCCACCCAATCCGTGCCGCCTCTCGGTCGATAGATTTGAAGACATTGCCAGAACGAGGCGTATAGGTTTCCGTCAAAATCGGTTCCGTGAAGACCTGCCAGAGATGCCGTAGAGCTGCCTGGAAATGTCCCCGCAAAAAATCGCCGTAGGCTTCCCGTAACGCATAGCTCGGCCAACCCCAGAGATTATCCGGACAAGAATCCGAGTTCGACCGTAGCCGCTCGTGGGCAGGAATTTGCGAGTTTAAGCAGAGCCGTTGGTAGCGGCCATAGGGTTTTCCTTCTAGGCCCAAAGCACGAACTTGCTGGGCCTGCACCCCGTAAACCCGTAAAAAATCAACCCAAATATAACTGCCAAGCCCGGCCCCAATGGCCACATAGTCTATCTCTTCGACGGGCAATCCGGTGGCATATAACTGTTGGGGGCTGACATACTGCGCTTGAAATTCTGCGGGGGGAAAGGTTTCTAATGGGGAACTGCTGCTGGGGGGATCCGGCAGTTGTTGGTCTGGCACCTGAATAAAAGAATCGCTGGAGCGGCGCTGGGTCGCAGGTTGGTTGGGGGCGGTGGTGGTAATCGAAATTTCATAGGGGCCAATCCGCACCACATCCCCAGATTTCAAGCTCCTTTGGGTTTGGCGCTGGCCATTCACAAACACGCCATTGCTACTATTTTGATCCCCAATCCACAGTTGATCGGCCTGAAGAGAAATGAGGGCATGGTATCGAGAAACTTGGGAGCTATTGAGGGTTAATTTGGCGACAGGTTGTCCATTGGCGATCGCCGTCGGCATACTGTTGGCATCACGACCAATGGCAATGGGTAACCCCAGGGCTAAGGTTTGCACGTCACTTGTGAGGGGATCTTTCCAGCTTAACCAGACCTGCTGCAATGTTGTCATATCAATGAATTCTGAGGAGAAACAAGAGAAACCCTAGGACTGTGGCCGCACCATCATCACCGTATTTGCGGCGGCTAAGGAAAATCCACACCAGGGACACCCTTGTTTAAGCACTTGCTCATCATACCGAGAAACCTTGCCACAGGACGGATTAGGGCATTTTAAACCGTAGGCTGAGGCCGTATTGGGGACTTGGGGTTGGGGCGGGGCTGCCACCTGAACTTGGCCTGGTAGGACTAACTGGGATACCTGCAATTGAATGCGACCCAGTTGAATCTGGCTGCCCTGGGATAGATTGGCTGTTCCTTGGGTCAGTTGGAAGCCATCAATGAGGGGAGGATTAGAGGGACGCAGATTCTGAATGAGCGCAGCATCTAAGGCCGCACTAAAAAATAGCTCAACATGGAGAGAAGAAACACTGCGGTCAGCAAAGATAATGTCACACTGGGCTGGGTCTCGGCCAATCCGCAATTTTTGGGCAACTTTTGTGGTTGCAGCTTGGTGGAATGTGTAGTGGTGTAGATGATTTTGTAACGACCACGCTAGGGTTAATTTTTCCATTGTCCTCAAGACTGACTGCGCGTAGCTGTCTAAGTATAGATTGGCTTTGTCTTCTGTCAAATTATAATAATCATCCGCTAAAAAGAAGCAGAAACTTTATGGTTTTTAATGGCCAGATGTTAGCTTTATTCATGCCGATTTAGTGATGCTCTTTGTCAAAAATTTAGTTTTTAAATCAATAGTTTTTTGAACAAATCAACTCTTTTCTATGGGAAATTGATCGACATTTAAAGGTGAATCTATTTTTCAACGACTGTCCTCAAGGATTTCTAAAAAGCGAATTATTTTTTTGGAGAAAAGACACTTTTTTTGATCCAGGCCAATGCTGCGGACGTATTTTGTTGGGGTCGATTCCCGATAAAATAGGCTTGAGTGAATTTTACGAAAAGAGCTTGGGAGCTGACTGGTATGCTAGCAATGTGCAAACGGCTAATGGCGATCGCCTTGGTTATGGGGATTATAAGTTTCGCCTGGGGCAATTTTGACCCACCAAAGGTCTGGGCCGTAGACTACAACAAGCGCACCTTTATTCAAGAAGATTTTTCCCACCAGGACTTGCGGGACAATAGTTACGATCTCTCCAGTCTCCGGGGCTGCGATTTTAGTTATTCAGACCTGCGGGGGGTGCGTTTTTTCTCGGCTAATCTCGAATTCGTCAACTTTGAAGGGGCTGATCTCCGGGGAGCCGTCTTAGATTCTGCCCGCATTGGCCACGCGAACTTTAAAAATGCCAACCTAGAGGGGGCTTTCCTCGCCAGCGTCAAAATTACGCCATCCACAGTCATTGAAGGGGCCGATTTCACCGATGCCCTGATCCTGGCGCGGGAAAATGACAAGCTTTGCGAACTGGCCAGCGGCACCAATCCCACCACAGGCCGTGACACCGCAGCAACCCTATACTGCCCCTAGGTTTTCTGCGCGATCAAGTTTCATCAAAATATTGAATCACTGCCCATTGACCACCTGAGCGACCCTGGCGAGGTGGTTTTTGTTTGGGGTTTTATTGACTTTCAACGATAAATTCAGGGAAGCTGAAACAAAATATCTTGGGGTTTACCATGGCTGATTCTGGGCGCAATCCGTTGCAATATCTACCGCTTACCGTCGGGATGATCGGGGGCACTATGTTGATGGTTAACCGTTTACTGACTCCCGCCCTCAGCGATTCCCAGGCCCGTTCCGACGTGGTGGGGGTAATTCTCAGTGCTGTTTTGATTTTGACCACCTTGCTATGGGAACAGATCCAGCCCAAGGCTCCAGAAGCGGTGATTCTAGAAGGAGAAGAGCAGTTTGAATTGGCCGAGGATCTGCCGGACGCTGTCAAAACAGAGTTGGCTTGGGCATCCCACCTACTCTTGACCAATACGGTGACGAAATCGGTGGTGGTTTACCGTGATGGCGAGACAATTCTGCGGCGGGGCATTTTTGGGGCGAAAAAAGATTTTAATGTTGGGGCGATCGCCAAACGGGTTCTTGAAACCCAAAAGGCCGTGTATCTGGTGACCTTAAAAATGTATCCGGGGCGGGTTGAATTTGATTATTTGCCAGAAAATACCCAGGGCATTATTTGTCAGCCCCTCGGTGAAACAGGTCTCTTAGTTTTGGGGACAAATATTCCCCGTAGCTATACAAAACAAGATGAAAATTGGGTCGCAGCTCTTGCTGAGAAATTGGCGATCGCCCTTGCGGAGGTTTAGGGATTTTCGGGTGAAGAGTTTCCCATACAAATTGAATCTTAATAGAACAAAACCACCCAGAACCTACTTTCCTGAGAACTTCCGGAACCCTTTAACGAAGACTCTCTGGAGACATTAACTGAATCATCTTGCTGCCCGACTTGACAGTTTATTCAGTTAGGTTGCTCCCTGCTGCTACAGGTGGTTGGAAGTATGGATTTCGCGCTTGAGTGGTTTTGCTTCGTTCGACGAGACAGATATGCAAAGAAACAGCTTGGTTTATCTCCTTAACTAACTTTACTTTACTCAGACAGTGGCTGTTTTATCTGCCAGGGAAGTTAAGTTCTATCTAACTTCAATTCTTAATTTAACAGGGTTTCTTGACCAAAACAATTACTTTCAATGAAAGTTTATTCTTCACTGAGTAAAAACAATTTTTTCTGTGAAGAAAAGTAAATACTTAGCCTCAAGTTTACCCGGTCGATTTTCCAGGCGATCGCCCCCTTACACAAACGGCTATGGTAGCTTGGGAAAAGATTTCTCTTTGGGCCTGTCAATGCTCTACATCCAAGATTTGGTGTACCATCCTGCGGCAACGCCTGAGCCGATTTTGCAGCAGGTGAACCTTAAGTTAGCTCCCCAGGAAATGGGAATGATTGTGGGGCCGAGTGGCTCTGGGAAAACGACGTTACTCGAAATTTTGGCGGGCTTGGCCCAGCAGACCCAGGGGCAGATCCGCTGGCAAGAACAAACTTTAAGTAATCTCCACTTGCAACAGTTGGCGGGCCTCGTGTTTCAATTTCCGGAGCGTCACTTTTGCGCCTCGACGATTTTAGAGGAAGTCCGGTTTGGCCATCCAGAATTACGCCTAGAACAAATCCAAGATGCTTTGGCGGAGGTGGGTCTCGAAAATTTGGATCTCAAGGCTTCACCCCATGCCCTGAGTGGCGGCCAGCAACGGCGTTTATCCCTCGCGGTGCAATTAATTCGCCAGCCAAACCTGTTGATGTTGGATGAACCGACGGCGGGCTTGGATTGGTCGATGCGATCGCAGTTGGCAAAATTACTGGCGAAACTCAAACAACATTGGACGTTGCTCATCGTCACCCATGATCCCCACGAGCTAGAGGCGATCGCCGACCGTTGTTGGCACATTGATCGGGGTCAAGTTACTGTAACAAAGGAGCCTGGGGTCGCAAATACGTCGGCGGGATAAGCTGCTCCAGGTGCCAAGGGGCGGCAACCTTGGCAAGGGCTTGGGCATCCAACAAGTTTTCTACATAGGGCATCACCCCAAGCACCGGGATTTGGGTGAACTGTTGCACCATAGTCGGTGGCGTCAAAGCTTCAATTTGTCCCATGGCTTCGGGGGTACCGCAACTGAGGATGATTCCCTTGAGATTAACCTTCCGTTCCCGCGCCAAACTCACCTGGGCGATCGCCTGACCAATAGAACCCAATTTCACCGGCACCACCAACAGCGTCGGTAACTTCCACTGCCCTGCCAAATCTGCCACCGTCAACTCGTCAGTTACAGGCGATCCCAAGCTCCCCAGGGACTCAGCAATGACAAAATCTTGAGCATTACTCAAATCCTGTAACTCCTGCCAGACGATCCCCAGATCAATGGCTTTTCCCTCTAAGCGGGCAGCCACCGGGGGCGCAACCGGGGTTTCATACTCCAAAGGCACCTTGAGAACTGTTCCCCCATCACAGAATTTTTCGTACCATTGGCGATCGCCGATCCCTGTCTGGAGTAGTTTGATTACCCCTAGCCGAGAAAAAGGAAGAAAATGACGCCAATAGGCAATCAGGGCCGAGCTGACCACTGTTTTCCCCACTTCTGTGTCTGTTCCCGCGATTAACAAGCAATTTTGCAGCATAGAAAAATTTCAAATTGAATTTAAAGGTTTATTGAGTACAATAGACCCTGAAGATCAGCACCTTCCTTAACAATTTTTTTATTTTCTATTAACCCTAATCCTTTCCAGTGGCGATGATTGCCCCCAATGGTTTTACCGTATCTATCCAGTCTAAAAAATGGGGTTAAGTAATTGTACTTTGGTAACACATATCATCGAAACGACCAAAAGGAGGATTATGGTGTCTGCACTGATCCCTTGGATGTCCTTTATCAAACCGAAAGAGAGGTTTATTCTGCTGTGAGCCACTCCGCCACCCTCGCCTTACAATCTGTTCTGCAAACCCCCACTGATAGCAACCGTCTCCGGATTTTTTCGGGATCGGCGAATTTGCCCCTAGCCAACGAAGTAGCCCGTTATCTGGGCATGGATCTTGGCCCCATGATCCGGAAGCAGTTTGCCGACGGTGAAATGTACATCCAGGTGCAAGAGTCGATCCGAGGTTGCGATGTTTACCTCATTCAACCCTCCTGCCGTCCGGTCAACGATCACCTAATGGAACTGTTGATCATGATCGATGCCTGTCGTCGGGCTTCGGCACGCCAAATCACAGCGGTGATCCCCTACTACGGCTATGCCCGCGCCGACCGTAAAACCGCTGGTCGAGAATCCATCACAGCGAAACTGGTGGCTAACTTGATTACCCAGGCAGGGGCCGGTCGGGTATTGGCAATGGATCTCCATTCGGCGCAAATCCAAGGGTATTTTGACATTCCCTGTGACCATGTCTACGGTTCCCCGGTGATCATCGATTATCTCAAAAGCAAAAATTTAGAGGATATTGTGGTGGTCTCTCCCGATGTGGGGGGGGTGGCGCGGGCGCGGGCCTTTGCGAAAAAGTTAGACGATGCGCCCTTGGCCATTATTGATAAACGTCGCCAGGCCCACAATGTCGCCGAAGTGATGAACGTCATCGGGGAAGTTAAAGGAAAAACAGCGATCCTTGTTGATGACATGATCGACACCGCTGGGACGCTCCAGGAAGGGGCCAGATTACTGAAGAAGGAAGGGGCTAAGGAAGTGTACGCTTGTGCGACCCATCCAGTCTTTTCTGGGCCTGCGGTGGAACGGCTCTCCAGTGGCCTGTTTGAGGAAGTTATCGTAACCAATACAATTCCGGTGCCTGCCGATAAGCAATTTGAAGAACTGACGGTGCTGACGGTGGCCAATCTCCTCGGTGAAACCATTTGGCGCATCCACGAAGAAAGTTCTGTGAGCAGTATGTTTCGGTAAATTTTGGCTTGGCTAGAACAATTAATTGGTTTTGGGGAGGGAAAGATCATTTGTCCCTCTTTTTTTAGGCAATTTTCAACCAAAGGCGATCGCCCCCGGTGATCTAGAAGAATCTTCTACAATGGGGAGCGGCCGTTATTCTCAAATTGTGTTTAGAAAGTTTTATGGTAGTTGAGCAAATCCTGGATCTCGCCAAACAAAAGGGTATCGAAGCGGAGGTGTACTACCGCAGTAGCCGTGATACTCCCATCGATTTTGAGAATAATCGCCTCAAGTCCCTCGAAACCAAAGCGAGCCAAGGGGTTGCCCTGCGGGTGGTCGTCGATGGGAAATTGGGCTTTGCCAGTGCCACGGATTTAACGCGCCTCGAAGATGTCGTCGATGCGGCGATCGCCACGGCAGAAATCGGTGATCCCGTGGATTTTGAGTTTGCCAAGGATTTTCAAGGGGTTGTCCCCGAAAGCGATTATGTGCTGCCAGAAACCGCGAAACTGGTAAAAATTGGCGAAACCCTCATCGAAAAAGTACGGGCTTACAACGACGATATTCTTGTCAGTGCGGGGTTCCATATCCGCTCTGGTCAGACCAAACTGGCCACTACCAGCGGCGTCTATGGCGAGCGCAACAGCAAAATTGTTAGTGCCAGCCTGGGGGGAAATCTTGTCCAGGGGGAAGATTTTCTCAATGCCTACGGTTACGATGTCGCCAAGGATGGGGAACCCGATTACGACAAAATCCTCGCTACCCTCATCGAAAAATATACCAACGCCGAAAAAGCAGCCCAAATCACCAGCGGTCAATACCCGGTGCTGTTTACCCCCAGGGCGGCCCTCAGCGCCATCGGCGGCCTGTTTGATACGATTCTTTCCGGTCAAGTGGTCGTGCAAAAAGCCTCACCCCTCGCCGGAAAAATTGGCGAACAACTCTTTGGCGATCGCCTAAGTATTTACGAAGATCCGACCATCGGTGTTTCTGCCTGTCCCTTTGACGACGAAGGCACCCCCACCCAGAAAAAAACCTTTATCGAAAACGGCATTGTCCAGCAATTCTATTGGGATCGCCAGTGGGCCGCCCGGGGCAACGCCGAGGCCCAGGGGAACGGTTTCCGGGGCGGTCTTTCTCGTCCCAGTCCCGACATGGTGAACTTTTGCATGGGGGCCGGGAAAACCCCGTTAACGGAGCTGATCAAGGGCATGAAGGAAGGCGTGATCGTTGATCAAGTGTTAGGAGCGGGTCAGTCTAATCAGCTAGCTGGGGAATTTTCCGTGAACCTCGACCTCGGTTACAAAGTCGAAAACGGCGAAATTGTTGGTCGCCTGAAAAATACCATGGTGGCGGGCAGCATCTTCGAGGCCTTTGCAGATTTGGTTGATTTTAGTGACACCTGCGAATGGGTTGGTGGCAGCGCCTATATGCCAGCGATTCTGTTCGGCAAGTTGGGGGTTGCGTCCAGGGCAGTTTAAAATTGCCATACTTGCCCCTGCATTGTGAGCGATGATGCCTGTGAAATCTTTGATCCGATTGCTGAGTCTCTGTTGTGTGTGTGTCCTCTGCCTGGCGGGTTGTGTGGACTATGATGTGGAGATCGCCTTCGACCACCAGCACCATGGCGAAATTCACCAGCATCTCCAGTTGGGGGATGAGTTTACGAACTTTAATCAGCAAGAAGCAAAGCACTGGCTCAAAAGTGTGGAAAAACGCGCTAGGGGGCTCCATGGTTCTGCCCAGCGGCTCTCGACCCAGGAGTTGGATGTACGAATTCCCTTCCACAATGGGGCAGATTTAGTAGAAAAGTTCAATGACTTTTTTAACCCGGAAGGACAAAATCTCCAGGCCACGGATCTCGATTTGGTACAACTCAAATCGGCGATCGCCCTTGAACAAAAAAACTGGCTTTTGTTTGAACGTAACCGAGCCACTTTGGACGTAGATTTGCGGGCCTTGGGCGTTTTGTCCCAGCGGGGCAGTTTGATCCTCAGTCCCGGTTCCCTCCTGGATTTAGACGTCAGCCTAAAAACGCCTTTGGGAGCACGGGTAATTAATCGCAACACGACGACTGCGCCTGTGACTCGCAAGGAAGGCGATCGCCTAATTTGGACATTACAACCGGGGCAGCTCAATCATCTGGAAGTGGCCTTTTGGGTGCCCAGTTGGGTAGGCCTTGGCTCCGGGGGTCTAGTGGCGTTGTTATTTCTGGGTTATTACCTAAAATATCGCCGTTTGCCAGTGTAGTTGCTGATCTATCGCTATTGTTAAATTAATTGCCCTTATCTTTTGCGTCCTATGGTTGCCACCCAAGCCGAACCCTTGATTGAATTGCGGGGAATTTCCAAGGCCTTCGGGTCAAATGTCATTCTCGATGATGTTGACCTGAGCATTTATCGGGGAGAAGCCCTCGTGATTATTGGCCCCTCCGGTACGGGGAAATCCACCATCCTGCGAATTATTGCGGGACTACTGGCAGCAGATGCAGGGGAAATTTATATCAATGGCATCAAGCGCCGGGGACTGATCGAGGATGGCAACGATCCCATTGGGATCAGCATGGTCTTCCAGCAGGCGGCCCTCTTCGACTCCCTCACCGTGGCGGAAAATGTCGGTTTTTTGCTCTATCAACATTCAAACCTGTCTGCGAGAACCATTCGCGAATTGGTAGAAGAACGGTTGGATATGGTGGGGTTGTCAGGGGTCGGCGATCGCTACCCATCTCAACTCTCTGGGGGGATGCGCAAGCGGGTTAGCTTTGCCCGGGCAATCATGGCCAACCCTGATAACCCGAAGGACAATCCCGAAATTATTTTGTACGATGAACCCACCGCTGGCCTTGATCCCATTGCCTCAACGGTGATTGAAGATCTCGTGCGCCATCTCCAGCAAATGCAAGGGGTTTGTGGCACCTACGTGATGGTCAGCCACCAGGACAGCACGATTCGTCGCACCGCTGACCGAGTTATTTTTCTCTATGGCGGTAAGATCCAATGGACGGGGACAGTGGCAGAAATTGACCAGACCGATAATCCCCTCGTGCGCCAGTTTTTTGACGCGGCGGTGGAAGGCCCGATTAAAGTTATCGGCTAAAATTCATCCTCCCCCATACAATAAAACGTAAATTTATTCCCCCTACTGACGAATCCAATGCGATCGCGTACCCTCAAAGAAGGCTCCCTCGGTTTATTTATTTTCGCTGGACTCTCCCTGCTCGGCGTCGTGCTCATCTGGCTGACAGGGGCAACCCTGGGGAAACGCACCTATTCGATTAATGTCCGCTTTGACAATGCCAATGCGATGCAAGAGGGGGCGATCGTCCGCTACCGGGGTCTGGAGGTGGGGCGCATCATTGACGTACAACCTTCCAGCAATGGCGTTGAGATCCAAATTCAAATCCAAACTCCCGATCTGATCATGCCGCGAGAGGTCGTGGTCGAGGCAAACCAAGGGGGACTTATCGGAGAAACCTCCCTCGAAATTATTCCCCAAACAGAATTAACCCAAGCAGAAATGGCCCAGAGCCCCTTCGCAGCGGACTGCCCGGAAAAAGGAGCAATTCTCTGTGATGGCACCACCCTAGAGGGGGTGATCGGGGTGAGCTTCGAGCAGGTGCTCCGCAACACCACCAAATTTAGTGAACTGTACGGTGATCCAGAGTTTTTTGAAATTGTGCGTACCTTGGCGGACAATTCCAGTGATGCGGCGGCCCAGGTGGCGATCCTTACCGAAGAATTAGCGCTGCTTTCTAAGGAAGTGCGGGGGGAAGTGGATAATTTTGCCGAGAATGCCCAAGCCATTAGTGATGCGGCAGTGACCAGTTCCAATCAACTCAACCGCACCCTTGAACAGGTGAATACGCTAACAGGGAATTTTAATAGCCTTGTGGTCGAAAATCGCCAGGCTCTGGTGGGTACCCTCAATAGCATTGGGCGCACCAGTGATCAAATGCAGCGCACTTTGGCTTCCTTTGATACGACCCTCGATACGGTCAATCAAAATCTCAGTGCAGCGAATACCGAGGAAATTTTGGATAATCTCACGGTGCTAACGGCCAACGCGGCAACGGCTTCGGAAAATCTCAAGGATGTCTCAACGGCCCTGAACGATCCAACCAATGTGTTGATGTTGCAAAAAACCCTTGATGCAGCCCGGGTCACCTTTGAAAATACTCAAAAAATCACTTCAGACCTGGATGAGCTAACGGGAGATCCGCAGTTTCGGAAAAATCTGATTGATTTGGTGAATGGTCTCAGTCAGTTGGTTTCCTCGACGGATCAACTGCAACAACAGATTCAGGTGGCTAATCGCATTGAGCAACAGCGCCCCATTTATAACCAGCAACGACAAATCTCGTTACGCTCTAAGTCCCAACACCCAGACCAAGGTCAGTCCAGAAATTAACCAGACAGAAATCGGCTAGAGACTTTTGGTGAGCTTAAGAACCATTTTCAGAGATTGGATAATTTTTTTCTCAAAAACTCTTGGCGATCGCCAAATGAGTATGCTATATTCGTTCAAGTCAAAACGAGCGGATGTGGTGGAATTGGTAGACACGCACGCTTGAGGGGCGTGTGGAGCGATCCTTGCGAGTTCGAGTCTCGCCATCCGCATACCATAAAAAACAGAAAGCCTTCCCAAACCTCAGGGGGAGGTTTTTTTGTGTTTAAAGTTAGCCTGAAAGATCAGCAGCAGCAAGGTGTTGCTGGAGAAATTCGCACAGGAGTTTTACCTTGATAGAAAGATGGCGATTGATCGGATAGAGGACGTAGGTACTAAGGGTGCGGTGATTGTATTCAGGCAAAACCACCGTGAGTTGTTCTGTCCAGGGGGCTGCATCGAGGATAAATTGGGGTAATTGGGCAATGCCTAAGCCCGCCGCCGCGGCGATCGCCAACGCTTCACCGTTGTTCGCACAAAAAGAGCCGGACACGTTAACAGAAACTTCCCCTTGGGGGCCGACCAAATGCCAGGTATTGCCTGTGGGGCCGTAACGTAAACAGTTGTGGTGAGCCAGGTCCCCAGGACTTTGGGGGATACCATGGCGTTCTAGGTAGCTGGGGGCCGCACAGAGGATTAATTTTGTCTCACAGAGGGGATGACTAATGAGACTGGCCGATTCGACGGGTTCAGCGATCCGAATCACAAGGTCATAACCTTCGGCGATCGCCTCCACAAACCGATCCTCTAGGGTGAGTTGGATTTGCACCTGGGGATATTGGGCCATAAATTTTGCCACGAGGGGGGCCACCTGCATCCGGCCAAAGGTCATCGGCGCGTTTACTCGTAACAAGCCTTTGGGTTCCCCGTGTAGTTGCGAAGCTGATAGCTCTGCCTCCTCTAGATCCGCCAAAATCTGGACGCATTTTTCATAGAAGGCGAAGCCCGTGGGGGTCGGTGTCACCTTGCGGGTACTGCGGTGGAGGAGTTGAACTTGGAGGTGATTTTCGAGGGCAATCACTAGCTTATTCACCGCCGATCGCCCGACATTCATCTGTCGTGCCGCCGCCGCAAATCCTCCCGCTTCCACCACCTGGGTAAAGGCATACAAACTGGCTAACTTATCCATGGCCTATTGTTTCTTTTTAGGATACATTCTGTATATAAAATAGCTTATTGTCTTTTATTTGGCGGCAATCTACAATAGAAGCAATCACCTAAACCCGCTAAAAAACGCCTCGGAGGTTTTTATGATTCAACTCCGTCCCTCTGCTGAAAGGGGTCGTGGCAAACTAGATTGGCTAGAGAGCTACTTTAGTTTTTCGTTTTCCCAGTACTACGATCCGGCCCACATGAATTTTTCTAATCTGCGAGTGATCAATGAAGATTACATCGCCCCAGGCAAAGGATTCGCCACCCATGGCCACCGCGATATGGAAATCGTCACCTATGTCCTCGAAGGGGAATTGGCCCACAAAGACAACATTGGCAATGGTTCGATTATTCGTCCTGGGGATGTGCAACGCATGAGCGCGGGGACTGGCATTTTGCACAGTGAATTTAATCCTTCGTCAGAACAGCCTGTGCATTTACTGCAGATTTGGATTACCCCCGATCAACTGAATGTAGAACCCAGCTACGAGCAAACTTACTTCGCCCCGGAAGAAAAAGAAAATCAATTGCGACTTGTTGCTTCTCCAGATGGGCGCGATCGCTCCGTAAAAATTCACCAGAATGCCTCGATTTATGCGGCGCTGTTGTCTTCTGGAACTACGGTCACCCATCCATTGGCAGAGAGTCGTCGGGCTTGGCTACAGATTGTCAAAGGAAGCCTCACGGTGAATGGCGTTACGATGGAAGCGGGCGATGGGGCTGGCATCAGTGGCGAAACAGAACTGATTTTTGCAGGTCAAGGGGCCGAAACGGAATTTTTATTGTTTGATTTGCCCTAGGTCAGCCGAGTTTGTTGCCCAAAGTTTATAGAGGAAAAATGAATATGGCTAAACCAACGATTGCGGCGAAAAAGCCCATGACGCTGGAACTTGAGGCCGGCGATTATTTCTGGTGTGCCTGTGGTAAATCTGCGGATCAACCCTTTTGCGATGGCAGTCACAAAGGTACAGAATTCAAGCCCCAAAAGTTCACCCTAGAAGAGAAGAAAAAAGTGACGCTGTGTCTTTGTAAACACACCCAAGATGCGCCGTTTTGTGATGGCAGTCATGCCAAACTATAGGCTGATCCGCGCACGGTGACGCAGCCAGGAATCATCGGTTTGATGGGGGGCATTGCGACGGGAAAAAGTACAGTAACGACTTACTTGACCCAACGCTACCAGCTCCCCATTTTTGATGCTGATGTTCATGTCCGTAAGGCGATCGCCAAAAATCACCAAAATGAAAAATAATCAGCATATCGTTTTTTTTCTTGGAGGTTAATGCTTTACCCCTCAAGCGGGTATTAGCTTGGCAACTGATTCAGGCCATGGAACAGAAAGGCTTGAGCCGTTCTGCCTGACAAACAATGCTTGATCCTGGAAATATCTCAGTGGCACTAAAGAAAATGGCAAAGGCAGGGGCGATCATTGGTAAGCAATTGCGAATTGAGTTGAATGATCTTCAAGCATCTGTGGTTATAGTATTTACTTCCTGACCGCTATTCTATGGCCAAAGTCTGCGGTAATATTTTGGTAGATTTGGGTTGTTATGCTGAAGGTGCGGTATAACTCCTAGTTAGCTCTTGAAAAACTAGAAAACCCTTCTAAAGGTAAAATAGTCTCCTATGAAGACAATTGACCTATTCTCTGGCCCTGGTGGCTTATCCATCGGCCTTCGTAGGGCAGGGTTTGGCGTAGAAGCCTGCGTCGAATTCAAGAGAGACGCAATCGAGACTTATGCGCAACATCACCCTGAAGCAACGCACTATAACTCAGATATTCGCGAAATCGATTTCACCCAGTACCAGGGAAAAATCGATTTTTTAGCTGGTGGCCCTCCTTGCCAGCCATTTTCAATTGGTGGGTTGAGAAAAACGAGCAACGATTCTCGTGACATGCTTCCAGAATACCTGCGTGCCCTCACAGAAATACGGCCAGCGGCTTTCCTAATGGAAAATGTACCTGGGCTTGCGCAAAAGCGTGCGCGGCCCTACTTCGATTCAATGTTGGCCCGGATGTCTGGGCTTGGTTATAAACTCAATTGGGCTGTACTTAATTCTGCCGATTACGGGGTGCCACAGAAAAGAAGAAGGTTATTCGTACTGGGTAGTAGAACCACACAACTATGTTTCCCAGCTCCAACCCATGGCCCAGGAACTGAAAAAGATCACCTTTCGGCATTAGAAGTACTGGGGCCTGAGCAAATTGGCGAGTCGCCAAAATCTCCGGTTAAATATGCCAAGTATCCCGATTTACGTCCAAGTCCGTATGCTGGACATATCTATAATGGTGGTGGCCGCCCAATTGATCCGAATGGGCCATGCCACACCATATTGGCATCCTCTGGTGGCCATAAAACTCACTGGATTGATGTAGAAGAGGTGGCGCCAAAATATCATGCCCATCTGAAAGCCGGGGGAGAACCATGGAAAGGTGAAGTTCCGGGAGCAAGACGTCTCAGCGTTGAAGAATGTTCGATTATTCAAACATTCCCAAGAGATTTAGTGTTTGCTGGTTCACGATCTTCTCAATACACCCAAATTGGGGATGCTGTTCCGCCAGATTTCGCGTTTGTAATAGCGAGGTCAGTTTTTTTCCAACTCAACGGAGGCTCATCGGCAGATTTAGCCCCAGCCCTTGAGCCGGATGTTTCGATGATTCAGGGTAGTCTCTAACTATGAGAAATGTTCACGTTCAAGAAGCAGTTGATCTGCTAATTGAATATGTTGATAAGTTATCGGAAGGTGAGGCTATCGGCTCGCCTACACCTCGGGCATTAAAACAGGTATTTGATGGTCATATCGAAGGCCATGGTGGAAGCGTTATCTTGGCCTGCGCTTTTCTCGTTTCATACTCGCTTACTGATTCCGCATGGGACTTCAATTTAGTACCAACAGGAATTCGTGGGAAGTACGGGGACAAACGGCTTGCCGCAGAGCTAACTTTTCGTCATGTAACCTTGCATAAAAATATCACTGCTTTTGGCGAAAACTTGGGTTGGAAGGGAAACGTACGCAACTTCCAGTTGTCGTCGGATTCGAGGTTTTCCGACTTTTTAGCCAATCTCAAAGAATTGGGCCTGGAAGAGCGTCGTAGCCTTGTTCGTCATATTGCTTGGCGCATGTACGAATCTCGTGTCGTTCCTAAGGCACTACCGAAACTACCAAGTAATTACTTATCGTACGCACGCAGTCTGGCATTGTGCGAAACGTTATTAGCCATTCCGTCAGAAGGGCATATTCAACAATTCCTCGTTGCCGCTTTTCTCGAAGTACACCGTAGGAGATTTGGGAACCGCATCGTAACCCACCACCCGCACGCGTCGGATAAATTTGATGGCACCAAGGGTGATATCGAAGAGTTCAAAGATTACCAATTGGTAGCTGCGTACGAAGTTACAGTTCGCAGTGATTGGAAAAACCGGTTAACTGATTTCGCTTCTAAGGTGGAGGAGGCAAGGTTACCAAAGTACATAATATTTGCCTCTAATGTACGTAACGATCCTGATTTATTCCCTGCCTCTAACCTCGTAGATTTCGTCGAACGCCTGCATTTTGATCTCGCTGTCGTTGATTTATTAGATTTCTTTTCGGTTTTTTGCGCTGAACTTCAACGGGAAGAAATTGAGCAAGTAATTAATCGTGCCTATGAGTTCTTGTGTGAGCCGAGGCTTTGCGGAAGAATAGATCTCATTGCCAAGTTTCGCGAGGCTACTGATCAGTGGCTTGAGAGCTAATAAGGCCGTCAACACGGACGCATTTTTTTTCGCTGTGCTCGCTACAAATGCGCCGGTTACGACTGGTGTTATGGTGCTGACAGAAAATGAAAATAGCTGAAATATTCGAAAACGAACCTACGCAATGGGGATTCCGAGGGGATCCATATCTTTGGCGTGAGTTAAAGGAAAGACTGGATAATGTTGATATGCCAGACACACCCGAACAGCTCAAAAGCATCATCGAAAAGGAATATGAAGTAGCGGCAGGTCACTCCATCAATCATAGAGAACCTTTCACCGTCGAAAGATTTATGCATGGCGGCATGTCTAGCGGCGGGATAAGCCCTGAATTTTGGTATGACTGCGGGATTCCACTGTTGGTGAAACGTCATGTCGCACCATAAAGTGACAAAACCAAGAATCATTGGTCTGACGGGGGGGATTGCGACGGGAAAAAGTACGGTAACGACTTACCTGGCCCAACGCTACCAGTTCCCCATTCTTGATGCTGATATTTATGCCCGTGAGGCGATCGCCCCGCCCTCGGCAATATTGACGCAAATTTTTGCCCGCTACGGGGCGGGAGTACAAAACGCTGATGGTTCCCTCAATCGCCAAGCTTTAGGGGACATTGTCTTTACTGATCCCGACGAAAAACTGTGGCTCGAAGCCCAAATTCATCCCTACGTGCGCCAGCGATTCCGTGAAACCTTAGCAACCATTCAGGAGACACAAGCCACGGTAATTTGCGCGATCCCACTGCTGTTTGAGGCGCAGTTAACGGATTTTGTCACGGAAATTTGGGTGGTTGCCTGTACTTCTGAGCAGCAGTTGGCGAGGCTCCAGCAGCGTAACCAGTTAAGCATTGCCCAGGCCCAAGCGCGAATCGCCAGCCAGATGCCCCTCGCCGAAAAAATCCAGCAGGCTGATGTGGTGCTTGATAATTCTTTGGATCTTGCAACACTCCATCACCAAGTTGATCGAGCCCTCAAAAGAGGTTGCTAGAATGAGCGGTGAAATCATCATTTTAAGGTAGCTGCGATGACCATTTGGGTAAATGAACAAATTGATCCGACGGGCATTCTTCAAGCTTGCATTGCTTGTCAAAATGAAGAAGCCGCGAAGGATTGCCATGAGCAATGGAAACAAAAACTCGCCACGGATAAAACCACCATCGGCTGGGAAGCAAAGATCCGCACCGTTGATTCTTGGGATGATGTGCCCGTTAATGCCCTGAAGCTTAGTTTTTAAAATGTATTTCAAAGGCGATTGCCCTGAATTTTTCGTGACAAATTTTTCGTTGTAACCCGCCCCGAAAAGCCATGAGCCCAAAACGACGGATGCGCTGGAGTTGGTGGAAGGACGCACCGCGCAATGTCAGTGAAAATGAATATGCCAAATTTGAATTCCTCGTGCTGGGGGCGATCGCCAGTGGTGGTTTAGCGGTGATCTCTTTGTTGATGGGGCTAACGGGCCAAGCTCTCAAAACATCTCAGGAACTTGCCCAGGTGGAGTCGCTTTCGGTACAGGCCGCCAGTGAAGCAACGACGAATCGCGATCTCATTAAGCTCGAAGGCTACCTTGTGGCGGACAATCCCCCAACGCTGCCCGATGATCCCGCCCTACAGATCATTCAGGGCAAAATTGAACTGGTCGCCCGCAATGGCCCCAGCACTGCCGAAGACACAATTCAAAAGGTGCTGTTTACTTGGGAAGCCGCCGTTGAGCAGGTCTTTTTGAGCGATGGAGAAACACGTATTCCCTTGGCGATCGCCCTGGAGCAATTTCCCCTCCCGGCGGCGCAACCAGAGCCTGACCAGCGTCCCAAGATCGAACGCACCGGAGAATCGGCCCGCTTAAGTAAACCCAAAGCCATTACCTATGCCGATCAAACCTTCCCTCTCACCGCCGCAGATTGGGGCAGACTTGATTACATTACGACAGATTTAGATCGTCGCGTCCTGCCCCACGGCCAAACAGTCACGGTGGTGGCGGCCCTGCGCGATCAACAATTGGTTGATCCACTGGGAGGTCGCTTAAAAATTGCCCTCGGCACCGAAGCAGACATTCGCCGCACTGGGGAACGCTTTGGTCGGCTGCTGACAGTGATTTGGCTGCCCTTGGCGATCGCCAGTTACCTCTGTGGCAAAAAAGCAGCCCAACTCAACCAAGACTTTCTCGAACGCTCCCAGCAATAACCAAGGCCATCGGTCAATCCTGAGAAAGTACGCTAAGTTGAATAGGAGCTGTTGTTTATCTTTCCCGACACATGGCAAACCAGAGCCCCCCGAATTTGGCGATCGCCTATGTCCATTTCTATGTAGACGATCTGGATTATTGGCAGACCTGGTTTCAAACAAAATTTCAACTCAACATCACCACTCCCCAAGCAACATTTCCGTTTTTACCTCAAAACACCATTCAACTTAATAGCCCAGAGTTAACCCTGATGCTCTCGGCGCCCCAAGCCCCTGCCGATCCCGTTGCCCAATACTTAACCCATCATCCCTGTGGTGTTGCGGATGTCGCCTTTTATATTGACCAAAAAGTTTTTTTTCAGCCAAAAAATACTGATCAATCTGTTACCGTATTACGCAATAATGTCGGGTTTCAACACACCCTTATTTATCGAGATACAGTTCCTAGAACGAATACCCAAATTGATCATTTAGTGCTCAATGTACCAGTAGGAAAACTCCAAGAAACGGTGCAATGGTACGAAGATAAATTTGGGTTTAATCGTCAGCAAACTTTTACGATCAAAACCAATTATTCCGGTCTCGCTTCCCAGGTTCTTTCCCATCCCAGCGGAATTCAACTACCCATTAATCAACCGGGAGACTGCTGTGAAAATCCGGAAACGGCACAGCGTTCCCAAATCCAAGAATTTATCGAGTTTAATCGTGGTGCTGGGATTCAACATATTGCCCTGAAATACAAAAACTTACCGGAGCAAATCGGGCACTTTCGCCGGACAAATATGGCATTTCTCGACGTTCCGGCCACCTATTACAAGAATCTCTGTGATCGCTATCCCCACCTAGAAACATTACCCCATTGGCCCCAAATTCAACAGGAAAAAATCCTCGTGGATGTGGTGCGATCGCCCAAGGAAATGCTCCTACAAATTTTCACCCAGCCTATTTTTAAAGAGCCGACATTTTTCTGGGAATTTATCGAACGCAAACAACAGGCCCAGGGATTTGGCGAAGGGAATTTCCAAGCATTGTTTGAAGCCATTGAACAGGCCCAACGGCAACGGCTGGTTTCCCCTCGCCCCTAAATGTCCGGCAAATAAGAGACTAAGCCGCTTCGGGATGTTCGATAATGCCGCCCCCCAGCACCCGATCGCCGTCATAGAGCACAGCCGCTTGACCAGGGGTAATGCCAAATTGGGGTTCCTCAAAAACCAGTTTGAGGCGATCGCCTTCTAGCGGAATTACCGTCACAGGCACCGCACCACTGCGATAACGCACCTGCACCTCTGCGCGGATGGGGCTTGTAATGCCTGGGAGCGCCAACCAATTCATGCGCTGTACTGTACATTCAGACTGACCAGCGCGATCGCGGGTACTTACTACCACCCGATTCATCACATTATCCAGCTTCACCACATAGAGGGGTTCCGGGGCGGCAATGCCCAAGCCCTTTCGTTGGCCGATGGTGTAATGATGGATGCCTGTATGGTGTCCCAGTACTTTCCCATCGAGATCGACGATTTCCCCTTCCCGCTGTTCGATGTATTTATCTAAAAAGGTTTTCATCGAACCATGGGCTTCAATGAGACAGAGGTCTTGGCTTTCTGGTTTTTTCGCCGTCGAAAGCTGCATTTCCGCCGCAATTTGCCGGGTTTCGCCCTTGGTCATTTCCCCCAAAGGAAACAGCGTCCCCGCCAGCATTTCTTGGGTGAGATCATAGAGAAAATAGGATTGATCCTTATGGCGATCCACCGCCCGCAACAGTTCATAGCGTCCGGTTTGATCGTTGTAACGAATTCTGGCATAGTGACCCGTCGCAATCTGATCAATGCCCAGCTCTGCCTTGGCCCATTGCAACATTGGCCCAAATTTCACCATCCGATTACATTGGGAACAGGGTAAAGGTGTCACCCCCGCTTCATAGCCAGACACAACATAATCAACAATGTATTTCTGAAACAAATCACGGCTATCCACGATGTGGTGGGGAATGCCCAATTGCTCACAAATATCTGCCGCATCCACCATCCCCTCCGAGCAACATTGACCTTTACCTTTCATCAGCCAGAGGGTGACCCCTTCGACAGTATAGCCCTGGCGATGGAGAATCCCTGCGGTGACGGAACTGTCTACGCCCCCTGATAACCCAACTGCAACTTTACCCATGGCCTTATCTGATCTCAATATCTTTTTTGGTGAATTGCCTACAACTAGATAAATGCACTGCCTGATGTGCCTAGCGATTTACCATTGTACTGGTATCCCCTCGCTGCTGGGCTGTGTCGCTCCCTAAGGATGTGCTGAACTTTGTTGATCACTTAGGGGATGACTTCTGTGGTGACTTGTTTTTGGGCCGACCCTGTCACCACCAATTGATTTTGTTTGAATTTGCCCACGGCGCGATCGCCATTGAGTTTGACCCGTGGGTTAGTCTGTTCATAAACCACATTGCCCACGGCCACCACTTCCTCGGCGGTGAGATTCCAATCCACTTGGTTGGCCTTGAGGGAGGTGGGGGGATCTTCGCCCGTTCCCCTGACCGCACCGCTTAATTGCGCCTGTTGAGTCTTGAGATTGTAGCGTCCTTGGTTGCCTCGAAATTGGACTCGTTCGGCGGTTTGGGTGAGTTGTACAGAATCTTGACCTGTAATGATACCCGCTTGGATATCCCAGGTGGCGGCTCCGCTGGCAAACTGCATCTCTGGGTCAAGGCTATTTAACAAAACATTGCCACTGACAATAATTTTCTGGGCTTTGAGTTGGGCTTCACCTTGATCTGCCCGGAGGCGATCGGTGATTGTTTCTGCGGTGTAACGCTGGACAGTGAGGCCCTCGGCGGCGGTAATTTTATCTTCAGCCACGAGCCAATTGAGCTTGCTGCCCTGGAGTTGCAAGGGGGGCTCCACAATGACCACCTCGACGGTATCGGCGAGTTCTAAATCCTGGCGATCGATGAAATATTTACCCTGTTTGGCGCTGAGTGTGCCGTTGGGATATTTGGCTTGGAGACCCGTGGTGATCTGGAGGATGAAATTGGCGGGTTCCCACTCGGCTTTCTCGGTTTCAAAGACGGCCCCCTGACGATTATCCGTGACCAAAACCCCTGATTCGAGGATAATGCGATCGCCATCGTTAATCACCTGACCCTTGTTCGCCTGGAGACTGAGGATCACTTCCCCATCTTGGTAGAGGTTCCCCACGAGCTTGGTGAGGGTGGCAGCTTTGCGGTCTTGGCTATAGATGGCTTCTTCGGCCTGGATTTTCCAGAGAATATTTCCCTCGGCATCGGATTGTTCGAGGAGGGCATCTTCGACGATGAGGCGATTTTCGGAATTTTGGCTTTGGGGTTCTGTTTCCGTCGCTGGCGGGCTATTGCGACAGGCCGTTATTCCCCCAAGATTCCCCATCAAGAGTAGTGCTAAGGCGAATATTTTTGGCGATCGCCCCCATTTCCATCGACACAAACGCACCATCACATTTACTTACTCATGACTGGGTAACTCAATTGTGCCACCACCACGATCTTCCATCAGCCTCGGTTCCGAAAACTGGCCCCGATGGAGCTTTTGGATATCCGTCTGGATTTGCTCTAGGTCAATGTAACGGTCTGCCACATTAATCAAACTATCGCTAGTCATCGATCGCAGGCTAACCACCTCAACCCGTGCCCCCCGATAGCTGACCGCATCCACTGCATAGGCTAGATCCCCGTCACCACTGACGAGCACCGCCGTATCATAGGAGCCCACGAGGGCCATCATATCCACTGCAATTTCCACGTCCAAATTGGCTTTTTTCGAACCATCCGGCAGTTGCACCAAATCCTTGGCAATGACCCGATAACCATTGCGGCGCATCCACAACAAAAAGCCTTGCTGTTTTTCGTTCGCCCGGTCAACCCCTGTGTAGAAAAAAGACCGCAGTAGCCGTGACCCGCCCGTTAAACGATAAAGAAGTTTGCTGTAGTCGATTTCGATGCCTAATTGCAGCGCTGCATAGAATAGATTAGAACCATCGATAAAGATCGCAACACGACCTCGATTTTCAAGTACCTGTTCAGGCGAGAAAACCGGATCGCTACCAAAGTGATCCAGCATTGTGATTATGCCTCTTGAGATTTTATTAAAACGAAAATATTTATGAAACAGTTTTTATAAAAAAATAGATGCCCCATTGTAAAAAAGGGAAACCCAATAACTAAGCTTACTGAGAAAGCTGGAACTTCGTCAAAACTTTTATCATTCCCTCGGTTTTGGGGCTGCGCTTAGGCGGAGGCTTCAGGGACTTCAAGGCGGGCAAAGATAGGCTGGGCTTTCGTTAGGGTTCGTTCAGACCAAGGCAAACCCCAGCGGCTATGGCTGGCAAAGGGAGCCAGATTGACAAGGTCTTCAGGGCGATTGAAGTCCCCAGGGAAACCTAATTGACGATAAATTTGATTGCTGAGATTGGGGATCACCGGGGAGAGTAAATAGGCCGCCAGACGTACGGATTCTAAGATCGTCAAGAGAATTTCCTCGACTTGGGCTTGTTCTCCCGCTTTAAATAAGGCCCAGGGGGCGCGGTCATCGATGTATTTGTTGCTGGCTTGGATGAGTGCTAATACCTGCTGACAGGCAGCGGTAAAGTTGAGATTGTCGTAGGCGGCACAGGTGCGATCGCCAAGGGTTTCCCCTAGGGCTTTGAGGGGGTGATCGGCGGCAATGGTGGCCAGATCTAGGGACGGAATTTCGCTTTTGCAGTATTTTTTCAGCATGCCTAGGGTGCGGTTCAGCAAATTCCCCAGGTCATTGGCCAAGTCAGCATTGACCACATTCACGAAGCGAGTTTCGTTAAAATCACCATCTTTCCCCAGTTCCACTTCTTTGAGGAAGTAATAACGCAGGGCATCGGCACCATATTGATTGACCAAAGCAATGGGGTCGATGGTATTGCCGAGGCTTTTACCCATCTTGAGGCCATTTTTGGTGAGAAAGCCGTGGCCAAACACCTTATCGGGCAGGGGCAGGTTTGCTGACATGAGCATCGCTGGCCAGTAGACCGCATGGAAGCGCAGAATATCTTTACCAATCAAATGGAGGTTGATGGGCCACCATTTTTTCAGGGCATTTTCGAGGGTGACTTCCTCCCCGTCTTCTAGCAGAGCCGTAACATAACCCAACAGCGCATCAAACCAAACATAGATCGTGTGGTTCTCGTCGGTGGGCACCGGGAAACCCCAGTCGAGATTGACGCGAGAAATTGAAAAATCCTGCAATCCCTGTTTCACAAAGTTGATCACTTCGTTGCGACGGCTGGCGGGCTGGATGAAGTCGGGATTTTCCTGGTAGAGGGTTTCGAGTTGGACTTGATATTTAGACAGACGGAAAAAGTAATTTTCTTCGTCCCGCCACTCGGCCTGCTTGTTGGTGTGGATCGCGCAGTGGTGGTCTTCGATCAGGTCTTTTTCTTCTTTAAATTCTTCGCAGGCAACGCAATACCAACCCTGCTGTTGGGCGAGGTAAATGTCGCCGTTGTCCCAGACCCGCTGGAAAAATTCAGCAACAATTTTCGCGTGGTTAGGGGCGGTGGTGCGGCTAAAGCGGTCGTATTGGATGTTGTAGTGCTGCCAGAGATCCTTGAAGCTGCAGATAATTTCGTCGCAGTGTACCTGGGGATCAACGCCTTTTTCCTGGGCGGTGCGCTGGATTTTTTGGCCATGTTCGTCGGTGCCTGTGATAAAAAGCACGTCATTCCCCTTAAGGCGATGGAAACGGGCGATCGCATCGGCCACCATCGTTGTGTAGGCACTGCCAATGTGGGGCACGTCATTGACGTAATAGAGGGGAGTTGTCAGGGCAAAACGAACGGGAGAAGTCATACAGGGGCGATCGCCTAGGAATAGATTCAATACAAACTTTTTGTCGCTACTGCGTCAAACCAAGGGCAAGACAACAGGCACATTCGCCCTATTTTACAAGGTTCTCGCCCGGCTCCCAATGAAAATTTTTTCAGGCTCACCGCTCCCTAGAAATCTGTCGGGGCAACTTGCCGATAGATGTAACGAACAATCCAACTGGCAAGGAAGCCCAACAGCGCGTAGATCACAATCGCAATGAGGAGATTGACATCAAAAATATTCGTGCCGAGGGTTGCATCAGTGCGTTCTACCGGGCTGATAAACAGCGTTGAAAAGGGTGAGACAAAAGGCCCCGAAAGGGCATAGATAAATTTTGCAAAGGTATTTTCTGGGTTGGCGCCGGATAGCCGCAGGAAAAACCGCAAGACTAACAGCACTTCCAGTAAACCCACGAGAATGTAAATGCTATTTTCGATGCGCCTAAACAAAACCCTTTTCCGAATCGCATCCACTTTTTGCTGTTCTTGGCGCAGTTTCGCGACTTCATTCACAGAGCCATCATCCTCAGGCTGAGGATTTGGGTTGGGGTACTGATTCATAGCTAGACTATCCCTGATCAAAATGTGTCACCCCATGATCTTAGCCACACAAAGGCGGGCTTAGATGTTAAGAAACATCAAGTCAGTCCCAGGAAAATCAAGAAAAATTTTGTGGAATTCAGAAGATTTAGGACAGTTTCATCAATACTGCAATGCACTGTCTGTCCCTAGCACTCATGGGGGAAATTAGGCCTTTCTACCCGCAGATTTTAGATATTCTGTGTTTACGCCAGATTCCCGGACGAGGGCTAATTTTCCAGTCCGCGCCACTTCAATGATGCCGAATTTTTCGAGCATTTGAAGGATAGCGA
The DNA here is from genome assembly GCF_963876085.1 of Synechococcus sp. BDU 130192. NCBI lineage: Bacteria > Bacillati > Cyanobacteriota > Cyanophyceae > Synechococcales > Synechococcaceae > Synechococcus > Synechococcus sp. BDU 130192. Next base: position 47,538 of record NZ_CAWNNO010000055.1, read on the forward strand.
CCATTTTGCCGGGGTCACCCACCACCTGCACCGTCACGGTTCTGTCAGAAATATCGACGATCCGCGCCCGGAAAACCTGGACCAATTGCATCACTTCAGAGCGTTGGCTCGCATCGGCATTGACCTTGACCAACATCAGTTCCCGTTCCACACAGGGTTTGGCGGTGACATCGTCCACTTCCCGCACGTGGATGAGCTTGTCGAGTTGGGCAGAAACCTGTTCAATTTCTTTTTCGTCGCAGGGAACAACCATGGTAATCCGGGAAATACCCTCTTTTTCGGCGGGGCCAACGGCGAGGCTTTCGATGTTAAAACCACGACGGGCAAAGAGTCCGGCAATGCGGGTGAGGACTCCGGCTTCGTCTTCAACAAGAACTGAGAGGGTGTGTTTCATCATGGTCTGGGGAATTGGGGCGGCGCTACGTACTAAAACCAAGGGGATATATTACTATAGCTCGCTGGCACCTTCTAGCCATTGGGAAAATAATTCATAGATGAGGGCCGGGGCTTCGTCGTGGGGGCAGTGGCCAAGGCCGGGCAAAATCTTGAGGGTGATCCGGGGATTAACGGCGGCAAGTTGGGGGGCGATCGCCACGGGGACAAAACAATCCTGTTCGCCCCAGAGCAGCAACATTGGGCAAGGCATTTTCGCAAAAACCGTGGCCATGGGCGGCACAAAGCCTGGCTGACCGACGCGGCGACTCAGGGCAACAAATGCTTGAGCAGCATCTTGATCCAGGGTCGGGGCCTGCACAATTGCTAACAGTTCGGCATCAATGTCTGGCCAGGAAGGATAGGCTAATTTCAGCCAATTTTTCAGGACAAAGGGACGACGCGCCACCCGAAAGATGAGTTTCAGGAGCCAGGGTTGCATGGCACTGCGCTCCAAACCATTGACAATCGGGCGCAGAGGTTTGGGGAGCATCGCTTGGCGTTGGGCAACATCCGGCACACTCATCAGGGCGATCGCCTCGACCCGATTTTTCGGATCTTGGCCCAGGTTGGCACAGACCAAAGAACCAAGGGAATTGCCCAACAAAATTACCGGACGCCGCACCACAAGGTTTAAAAAGTCGCTCAATTGGGCTGTCCAGAGGGGGACGCCAAACTCTGCACGGCCTTTCCGCGAACCCCCAAACCCTAATAAATCCAGGGCATACACATCGCGATCCTGGGCCAGCAAGGGCATTAAATGACGCCAATGCTCCAGGGCCGCCCCAAATCCATGGAGGAGGACAAGGGGCGATCGCCCTCTGTTTTCTGGAACCGTGCGCCAAAAACTGTAACGAATCTGCCAGCCCCGCCAAATCCAGCACCGTTGTGACCCGATCCGTTGTGACCAAGGTTGAAGCGCCATTGCAGCATTTATTCCCCTAGGGTGTTGGGCGATCACCATAACTTAAATTGAGCATCCTCGCTTGAAAAATCATCACAAATTGTCCCTAAAATCTGCCCCAGGACGTAACGAAAAGTCCGCCAATGAGTAAAATGGGCATAGTTCTCAATTTTTTATTGACTGTAATAAACCTACCTACCAAATCGTAACAACATTCAACGCATAGCCTGTGAAAGATAAAAGACGCGTAAAACGTGACCTCCCGAAAATTAACGAAAGAATTCGTTTTCCAAATATCAGAGTCATCAGTGGAGACGGGGAACAACTTGGCATCATGACCCCCGCCGAGGCCCTGGCGATCGCCGAAGAAGAAGACCTCGATCTTGTCCTCGTCAGCGAAACCGCCAAGCCGCCAGTATGCCGGATTATGGACTACGGGAAGTACAAATTCGAGCAGGAAAAACGCGCCCGAGAAGCCAAAAAGAAACAGCACAATGCGGATCTCAAAGAGGTCAAAATGCGTTACAAAATTGAGGAACATGACTACCAAGTCCGGGTAAACAGTGCCCAGCGCTTCCTCAAATCAGGCGACAAAGTCAAAGCAACGATCACCTTCCGGGGCCGGGAGATCCAACACTCCAACCTCGCCCAAAAACTGCTAGATCGCATGGCCAAAGACCTCGAAGAAGTCGGTGAAATTCAACAGCGGCCAAAACGAGAAGGGCGTAACATGATGATGATCCTCGCCCCGAAAAAATCCACCTAGGCGCGATTGAGGCGGCCAACATGAAAATGTAGCTATTTATCGCTGGGGAGTCAGTTGTGCTTGCGGGCAAAAGCTACTCCCCAATGTTGTTTCTATAACGTTAAAGCCAACCATGGCCCGTCGCTGTTCAAAAGTTCCTAAAACACCCAGACTGTTTGCAAATTTAGGTTTCTCCCCCACAAGCTTAGGTTAAGCTTCGCGGGTCCCCCCCCATCCAGAAGGCCCCTGTGACCATGGTTGTTTGTCCCCAATGTACCCAAGAAAACCCACCAGAAAATCGTTTCTGTCAGTATTGTGGAAGCTCTCTGACGAGGCCCTGTCCCCACTGTGAAGCGCCCGTACGGTTACAGCAAGAGCAATGTGAATCTTGCCAAGGGTGGGTCAGTCGGCCTCTCACAGCCTTGATCCTGGACGCTGAAGCGGCATCTTGCCAAGCACGAGAAACCCTTGATGAAGCTGGTCGTTATCGCCTGGGCGATCGCCCAACGGTACGGGCCGAAACATTTCCTTGGCTCACGGTGATCGATACAACCCCAGAAACCCCAACAATTTTAGAAACTGCCCTCCAAGAATTAGAAATAACCGATCCCGCCCAGCTCGCTGATCCCGACCTCTGGCAAGATAAAGAAATTCCGGCGATCGCCCGTCAGTATCTCAGCCTGCAAGATGATTTTTCTGCGGTGCCAAAACTCCTGGAAGCTTGGCGTCAGCCAGAATATCAAGTGTTGCTGTTTGAGCAACGCCCACAGCCCCTCACGCCCTTAAAAACCTACTGCCAAGCACAAACCCCCCTCTACGAACAACTGCTGCAATGGTGTTTTCAGATGGTGCAGCTATGGCGAGAATTGGTGCCCCTCCAATGTTGCCAAACTATCCTTGAACCAACAAATTTATACCTCGACGAAGACCAAAGCCTCGTGGTGCGACAACTCCTCCAGGACGATCCAGACCATCTCCCGGCACTGCAGCGACTGCCTCAACTATGGCAAGATTTGTTTCACCTATCTACCCAACCAGCGTGGCAACCCCTCTATGAGCTGACTGAAACGGCCCAAATTGGTGGTTTGGATACGGTCTCCCGCCTAAAAAAAGCCCTCCGTGCCCTCGCCCCAGAAGATACCGATGATTTTTATGGGGAAGTGGAGGGAGAATTAGAAGCCATCGAATTACAACCAGAGGATTTAACCACCCTGGATGATGTGTTGTTGTCGGCTGATTTAGGCCCAGAAGATCTCGCAGAAACCCCGGACGGAGAAGCGGCAACGGCCAATCCTGAATCAGAAACAGAAGACTCACCCCAGATTGAACATTCTGGAGGGAGCATCGCCTCGGGGGACTTTGAACCCTTGGATTTCCCAGACGAAGAGGAAGCCTCAACGGTGGTCTTACCGATGAATTTGGTGAGTTTAGACGATGCAGGCTGCACGGATATTGGTCAAGAGCGGGATCACAACGAGGACTATTTTGGTATGCGTACCCGCATCGAAAAGCAGGAAAATCTCCTGGGGAGACAAATTCAAGGGCGCGGCTTTTATGTGGTCTGTGATGGTATGGGCGGCCATGCGGCGGGGGAAGTGGCCAGTGCCCTTTCTGTAGAAACGATTCAGGCTTTTTTCCAAGAGCATTGGCAGGACAAGTTACCGGATGAGGCCGTGATCCGCCAGGCCATTTGGGAGACCAATGAGGCGGTTTACAATATCAACCTGAAAAATTCCCGTTCTGGGAGCGGGCGCATGGGCACCACCTTAGTTTTGATGTTGGTTCAAGACAATCAGGTGGCGATCGCCCATGTGGGAGACAGTCGCATCTATCGTGTGAGCCGCAAAGGAAATCTCGAACAACTCACCGTTGACCATGAGGTGGGTCAGCGGGAATTACATCGGGGCGTCACCCCAGAGATTGCCTATGGGAGGCCCGATGCCTACCAACTGACCCAGGCCATTGGCCCCCGGGAAAATAGCTTTGTGGAGCCGGATATTAATTTTTTCCAGGTGAACGAAGATAGTCTGTTTTTGCTCTGTTCCGATGGCTTATCAGACAATGACTTAATTGAAACGACCTGGGAAGAAATGCTCCTCCCCCTCCTGAGTGCCCGGGCCAATTTAGATGAAGGAGTGCATCGCTTAATTGCCCTGGCTAATGAACGCAATGGTCATGACAACATCACGGCGGTGCTTGTGCGGTTACGGGTTCGTCCTAATATTGGGGCCTCAAGTTTTTAGAAATCATGATTTCAGTGATTATGCCTGTTTTAAATGAGGCAGCCGGTATTGTCCCTTGTTTACAATCTTTGCTCCAAGTTCCTACTCCTTTAGAAATTATTGTTGTGGATGGGGGCAGCCAGGATCCGACTTGTGATCTAGTGCGTCAGTTTCCGGTGACCCTTTGTCAAACCACTGGGGGACGCGGCCAACAAATGAATCGAGGGGCGGCGATCGCCCAGGGAGACATTTTTCTGTTTCTCCATGGCGATACCCAATTACCCCAGGACTTTGCGGCCCTTGTGACAGAGACTTTGGCTGATTCCCAGGTGGTGGCTGGAGCCTTTCCTTTAGGAATTACCGATTCTCGGTGGCGATTTCGTGCTTTAGAAAAGTTAGTGCAATGGCGATCGCAACTTTTGGCTTTGCCCTACGGTGACCAGGCCATTTTTTTGCGGCGTCAGGATTTTGAAGCCCTGGGGGGTTATGCTGAAATTCCTATTATGGAAGACTACGAGCTAATGCAACGGCTGAGAAAACGGGGCAAGATTCGCCTGACAAGCCAACCTGTACAAACTTCGGCTCGCAGATGGCAGCGACTGGGTCTGTGGCGCACCACTTGGATTAACCAAAAAATGCTCCTCGGTTATCATCTCGGCATTGATCCAGAGATTCTCCGTCAATGGTATCGTCAACAAATCCGTGATTCGTGATCAAAGATTGTTATTGGGGCTTGTTCAGATTATCAAGCTGTTCTCGGAGGCGATCGCAAAAACCATACAGTTCATCCAAAGCATTAAGGGGAGCCGGATTAATTTGGCTCCGCAGATAAATATGGCGCAATTTCCGCTCTAGACGTTGGGCCGCTTCAATGGCCTCTTGTCCAAGTTCATCCATCTGCTGCTGTTGATAAAACGCCAGTGCTTGACCCCGTAAGACTTGTAAGGTGCCCTCTTCACCGTACTGTCCCGGCATAACCCGCAACCGCAGTAAAATTCGCTCACCCTGATAGTATTGTTCCATTTCCACTTTTTTCGGTCGGTCGATGGGCCCTGGGGGCAGGTGAGCGAGGCGCTTAAATTCATCGAGGATGCCGTGGAATGTTTCCTGGGGAATACCGGACAATGACCCTTTCATCAAACCACTTTCACTGAGAAAAATGCGGCCTGCCCGGGCGTGGTTTTCAAAATAGAGGCGGCCAATGCCCTCCGTTAAAATGCGGCCCAGCAGTTCTTGGTATAGTTGCGACGCGGATAAGTGGTTGAGTTCTTCGAGGGGAGTGTTGAGATATTGCGGTGAAATTTGCAATTCCCCTGCATCATTCGCCGTAGCAGACGGTGACGCTTGCAATTGTACTGGCCCCTTGGGAATCACCACCGCCGGCACATGTCGAAAAAATTCGGACAGTTCATTATCCACCGGCATCTGTAGAGTCGTTGTCTCCCCAGAAAACACGGCAGTGTCTTGATCCGCATCATTAGAAACAGACGACGGCATGGGTGGTGGCCCATTTTCCATGACTAAAGTCGCCCGTTCTGAGATTGGTGGGGTGGCGTTTTTTTGGCCAGGGACTGGGGACGTTTTGGGTTGGGGCGGAGATTTTTGCTTGCTTTGATGGTAATTCAGGTAAGAAGACAGAATTAGCTGGTAGGTTTTGAGATCAAGCTTTTGGGCTTTGAGTTGCAGTCCGCCGCGACTGAGCAGTTTATTGACGATGGCTGCGACGCTTGAGCGTTGGGGATCGACAATGCCCAGGGTGAGACAGCGATCTTGGAGGGTGAGGGGCAGAATTTCGTGATTACGGCAAAGATTCAGGGGCAAATAGCGATCAATCAACTGAAAGGTCTGCTGCAAGTCGAGATTAGACCAAGTAAAGGGCTCAATGGTGATGGGCAAGGGGGCTGGCATATTAGCGTCGGGGGAGACAAAATAGTTTTTAACGGCGGGAATAATTAATATAGAAAAATTTTTAAAATCGAGGACTAGCACCACCAAAGCTCAGTAAGCAGTCCAGCAAGATTGCCCTCTAGTGTAACCCCTTGGTTCAGGGGCCAGACATGATTTCTCGAAGAAGCTTTACAGAATTTTAAGCGATCGCCCCCTTTGTCGAGATTTTCTAGCAGGCTTTACGTTTCGCAACTTCTGGATGTCATGAACTGGCGATGACAACACCGGATCTCAGGGCGGCATTGCTTTTTTCTGGAGCGATCCCCGAAACATATCGCAGCAAAAAAGGCGATCGCCACGGCAATCCCCCCACTAGCGTTACTAAAGTTCATCTGCCCATACCCTTTGTAAAAGAAGAAAATTTTTCGTAACTTTATACTTCTTTGAGCTGTCTCAGCCGACCCAAATTCACTGCCTAGAATGGGGCCGTAACCAACCTACCCAGTTCTATCCAGTTGGACTGACGCACAAATATATGGCTTCTCTCAATCTCGCAATCAATGGTTTTGGCCGCATTGGCCGCCTCGTTTTCCGTGCTGCCCTCCACAACTCCAATCTCAATTTTGTTTGCATCAATGATCTGATTTCCCCGGAAAAGATTGCCTATCTCCTCAGATATGACTCTACCCATGGTCGTTTTCCGGGCACCATCGAAGCCACCGCCGATGGTATTTATGTGAATGGCCAGTTTATCCGCTGCACGATGGTCAAAGACCCCAGTATGTTGCCCTGGGAAGAACTAAACGTTGACTATGTGATTGAATCTACTGGATGTTTCCGGGATTTTGTCGGCGTCTCCAAGCACCTAGAAGCCGGAGCGAAACGGGTAATTGTTTCTGCGCCTACCAGCGAACCCCAGCGCATTCCCACCTTTGTGGTTGGGGTAAATCACCATGATTATTCCCCGGCCTATGACCGCATTGTGTCCAACGCCAGTTGTACGACCAATTGTCTCGCCCCCATTGCCAAGGTGATCCACGATAACTTTGGCCTAGCAGAGGGATTGATGACGACGATCCACGCGATGACAGCGACCCAGCCCACCGTGGATGGAGCCAATAAAAAAGACAATCGGAGTGGTCGCGGCGCAGGTCAAAATATTATTCCGGCATCTACTGGCGCGGCGAAGGCAGTGACCTTGGTCTTACCGGAGTTGGCCGGACGTTTAACCGGGATGGCGATGCGGGTGCCGACCCCTGATGTTTCGGTGGTTGATCTGACCTTCCGCACCGAAAAACCCACTTCCTATGGGGAAATTTGTGCCGCGATGCGTGAGGCGGCCAATGGTGAGCTAAAAGGCGTTTTGGCCTACACCAAGGATGATGTGGTTTCTACAGACTTCACCAGCGATCCCCATTCCAGCATTTTCGATGCCGGGGCTGGGATGGCGCTGAATGAGCACTTTTTTAAGGTAGTAGCTTGGTATGACAACGAATGGGGCTATGCCAATCGCGTTTTAGATTTGCTCCTGAGTATGGCTGCTAAGGAAAAAGAAACAGAAATGGCGATCGCCGCCTAAGAGAACCTCACTTAAGATCTCTTAGAAACACAAAATCCCCTTGTGGATGCAGGGGGATTTTCAGCATGATTTTTAGGTTTTTATTTTTTATCTCAAACCGCAATGCATCTAACCGGCCTGGTGGCGATCCAACTGGTCTAAATCCAAGTCTAAAGCGGCAATATCCGCATTATTACCAATCACCGATTTCATCCCCTCTAGGGTAGACATCATATTGCGGGGGTCGAGGAACATCACCTTACTGCTGCCGCTACTACCAATGGTTTGCCCCATTTCGAGGTATTGCTGGGCCAAGATAAACTGCAACGCTTCACCGGCGGCAGGATTGGTTTTGAGCTGTTGGGCGACAATTTGCATCGCTTGGGCAGAGGCCTGGGCGCGCATCACTTCTTCCTGGCGTTTCGCCTCCGCCCGCATGATAATCGCTTCTTTTTCTGCTTCTGCCTGGAGAATAGCTGCTTTTTTCTGGGATTCGGCCTCTAACACCTGGGACTCAGCACGACCCTGGGCAGAGTTGACCGCCGATTCTCGTTCCCCTTCAGAGGTGAGGATTGCGGCCCGTTTTTTCCGCTCAGCGGCCATTTGCAGCTCCATGGAGTCCAGCACCGCCTTAGAGGGTACAATGTCGCGCAGTTCGACCCGGGTGACTTTTACGCCCCAAGGGTCGGTGGAAATATCCAATTCCCGCAGCAAGAGCTCGTTAATTTCGGTGCGGGCGGTGAAGGTTTCATCAAGTTCTAGCTTGCCCATTTCCGAGCGGATTTGGGTGAGAACCAAGTTCACCATGGCAGACTGGAGATTTTCTACCTTGTAATAGGCTTTGTACATATCGACAATGCGCCAGTAAACCACCGCATCCACGCTAATGGAAACGTTGTCACGGGTGATGCAAGATTGGGGGGGGACATCTAAAACTTTTTCCCGAATGGTCTCGCGATAAACGATTTTATCGATAAAAGGGGTGACGAAATTCAAGCCCGGTTCAAGGGTTTTTTTATAGCTACCGAGGCTTTCGACTAAATATTGATTTTTTTCATTGACAATCTTGACGGAACCAAAAACAGCGGAACCACCCAGGGCCAAAATGATAAATACTAAAGGGTTCATTGGAATCTGCCTCAATGGTTGTTGGGTAAATATAAGCAGGATTTGTTTTCAGGCTAGCGCAGGTCGTTTGTCTTGATGGGCTTCTGTTGTGGAAAAGTTACCTGGGCTGGGGAGGTGAAACCAGGACATAAAAAAAGAGAATCAGCACTTGGCTCATTCTCTAGGAACTGGATTATGGGAAAAAGTAGTGGTTATTGGGCGAAACCGGAGTTGTATTCGTTAAAGGATTGGATCGGTTTTTTGAGGTTCTCGCCTTCCCGTAGTGGTAAGTCAAAGAGCTTCCGGAAGGTATTGTCGATGTCGTTAAAGTCGCTTTGGCCGACTTCATTAAAAATGACTTTGCCCTTGGCATCGAGAATGACGGTTTGGGGGATTTTTCCGCCGTAGTAATAACCGACTTCGTCTTTGCTGTAGCGTTTTTTCTGGGGAATGGAGTCGATCGCCACGGGGATAATGCTGATCACTTTTTCGTAGTAGGACTGGATTTCGGAGACAATGGGGGCAAAACGCTTACTGTCGCTACTGTCGTCGGCGTAGAACACCAACATGGCAGGGAGTTTCCGTTCTCTAGTTTCTTGGAGAGAGAGGCGGGGCGGTACGAGGGAACCATTGCCTGCGTAAAGAACAAAAACATTGCCATCGTAGCGATCATCGTTGAGGCTCGCCCAGGCGGGGGTGACACATAGGGATAGCGTTGTTATGAGAATAACGAGGAGGCTAAGAAGAATGTGCTTGGGGGAAAGGTGCCGGGCTTGCATCATGGAATTTTTGTTTTACTTAAAGGGTTATGAACTTGGCTGGCGTCACTATGGTGAATTATCGCATTAGCCTACAAGCATGGGTAGAGCGATCGCCAGAAAACCTAAGAAGAAATACTTATCGGTACTGGGAGGTTAGATTGCGATGGTGCAGCAGAGAGATAATTTGCGATGAAAGAACAGCAACAGGCGTTATTTTTTCGGCAGTTGGGGGCAACCCTCAAAGCAGGCATGGGCTTGGGTCAGGCGGTAGCCTTGGCCATGGGGGAAATTCCCCGGCGGCAACGGGAGCCTTGGCAGGGGGTAATTTTACAGTTAGAGCGGGGCCATAGTCTCCGGGAAAGTTGGCGGCCGGTGCGATCGCAGTTTTCGGCCTGGGCGATCGCCCTCCTGGAGATTGCCGAAACCAGTGGGGCTTTGGTGAGCGTTTGCCGGGATGTGTCAGATACCTTGGTGGAGATGGCAGAACGGCGGCGCTTAATCCGAGGGATGCTCCTGCGGGGGCTGGTCATGGTCTGGTCTTGGGTGATGGTTATCTATCTGCTGCTGGGGGGCTCACTCCTGGCGGGAGACTTCGGGGCGACGGCCTTGACCACGGCGATCGCCTTAATGGTTTTTCTGTATGGGGCGATCACTTGGGAACCGCTGCGCCTCGGTTTACGGCGGGTGCCGCCGCTGCGAAACATTACTCGGTTGCAGATGCTGATTCATCTGGGTTATCTCCAGTTGCCCCTGGATTGTGGTTTGCCCCTAACGGCAGCGATCGCCTGGTTAGCCGAGGGATTTCCAGATCCAGATCTCCAAACCATTTGCCGACGCATTGAACCCCAGGTGCGCCGGGGCACAGACTTAACGACGGCGATCGCCCCCTATTTTTCGCCGATGGTGCGCCAAATCATTCGTTCTGGGGAAACAGCCGGCACCTTGCCCCTCAGCTTTAGTCAAATTCGCCAATATTACCAACGGGAACTGTTCCGCCGTTTTACGTTGTTGCGGGTGCAAATTTTGCTGTTAAGTCTGTTGAGCTTTGGGGTATTTGTGGCGCTGTTGGGGGCCGATGTGATTCAGTCAATGCAACAGCAATTTGAGGCTTTTTAACTTTCCCGAACGGCAGAGGTCTGCCAAACCTCCACTCTACCCTACATCCAGATAATTAGGCAGCATAGGCCTGTTGGAGCGCTTCTACTACGCGACTGAGACCCACGGAATTGGAGGCTTTAAACAAAAGGCGATCGCCGGGTTGCATAGTTGCCCGTAAATGCGCAATTAAGCTCCCGTGGTCGGGGAAACAAAGACTTGGCACCCCTGGGGCACCATCGGCGATCGCCTGGGCTTCCGGGTCATCCACCAACACATAGAGCTGATCGAGACCAAGGGCCTGGGCCTTTTCGCCCACTTGGATATGGAGCGCTTCAGAAAATTCCCCCAGTTCTTTCATTGTCCCCAGCACGGCAATGTGGCGATCGCCGGGGGTCTGTTTCAGCAGATCAAGGGCCGCCAACATCGACTCTAGCCCAGCATTGTAGGTTTCATCTAACAGCACAATGTCATTGGGGAGCACCAGGCGCTGCGATCGCCCCTTGGGCATGGCCAGGGAAATTTCCGTCGTTAAATCCTGCCAACCAAAACCCAGCACTTGCATCACCCCCAGGGCCGCCAGGTAATTGAGGGCATTGTGTTGACCTGTGAGGGGCACCGGAAATACTTGATCGGCCACTTTGACTTGATCCGGCGCGATGTATTCCCCGGTTAGATCCCCCTGGCTAAAGCCATAGCTGAGGGTTTTCCCAGACCAAACCGTTGCTGCCGTCGCCATCAGTAACTCATTATCGGCGTTGAGCATCGCCACGCTGTCCTTGGGCATAAATTCGAGCAGTTCGCATTTGGCCTTGGCGATCGCCTCCCGTGATCCGAGGCGACCAATGTGGGCTGTCCCGACGTTGGTAATAATGCCGATCGTTGGCTGGGCAATTTCTGCGAGTCGGGCAATTTCCCCTGGCCCTCGCATCGCCATTTCAATCACAGCAAAATCATGGTCTGGGGTCAGGTTTAACAAGGTCTTGGGGACGCCGATTTCATTGTTAAAATTGGCCTCGGTTTTGAGCACTTTGCCCTGGGTGCCCAAAACCCCCGCAATCAGTTCCTTGGTGCTGGTTTTCCCCACAGAACCCGTAATCCCAATCACCGGAATGTTGACCTGTTGTCGCCACCACGCCCCTAAATCTTGGTAGGCTCGGAGGGTATCGTTGACGATCCACTGGGGTAAATCCGTCTCCAGGGGCCGACTGGTAATGAGGGCGATCGCCCCGGCCTGGTGTGCTTGGTCAACATAATCATGGCCATCGAATTTCTCGCCCACGAGGGCCACAAACACATTGCCCGGCTGTAAATCTCTAGTGTCCGTCGAAACGCCGGTGGCGGGTTCAGGGGAAATCTGTTGGGGCGATCGCCGTAAATTTTCCCCCAAGATTGCCGTCAACTGAGACAACATCAACACAATCCCCATGACTTGAGTAACCCCACAACAAACTTTCCTAGGCAATCTTACGGGATTTTGGGTAGCCCCTAGTGATATTTGTCACCATCGTCGGGGCGGCGATCGCCTACATTATAAAGAGATGCCCTGTGACAAAATTAGCAACCAAACCCCAGAAGCCTAGTAAAATCAGAGAAAATAGCCACAGCAAAGCTCAACCCTCCCAAGACCCGTTTTTACAACCGTAGCCTTGATCTTTACCAAGAAAACACAAAAAGCCGCGCCTCTTCCCCTCAGTTGCCACTTAAGATAGAAAAAAATCAGTCTCCCCTAAATCTAATAGCTCTCCTCTGTCGTCCCTCGCCTTGTAATCAGCCTATCCCTTACCCAGTTCCTCGATTAGCGTGACGAAAGTAACTCCCATCGCCTCTTATCTCCGGCAAACCAATTCCGCCGAACAAGAGCTATATGACTATTTGATGCACGCCGTCCAAAGCCACACCCCCGATGAGCTGCTCCAGGAATTCAAGCAATTTTTCCTTGAAGGACGCCAAGCGCCGACTCCCGAGCTACACCAGGCCCTGATCACTATCCTCAAAACCCCTGGTGTCGAAGAAGATTTTAAATTCATTCTGAACCGCTGCTGTCACATCATTATCAACCGCTGGCAAATCCACCCCCAGCTCCAAAAATCGATCCCTCGATTGGTTGAACTGTTTGACTCTATCCCGCCGCCGAGCCTTTCGACGCCCCGCCTGACGAAATTACATCGCCAATTAGTGGCGGACTTTAGTACCTCCGAACAATATCTCACCCTGCAACGTTTGGCGCGGGTGGTAGAAGACGACGACAGTAAAAAGAAATTTACCTGGAATGACCAAAGCGTTTCGGTGGGTCAGTTAATTCAACGCTATCCCTATCTGTATGAACACTGCCTGCTCAGTGAAGATAGCAGCTTTGAACACCAGCAGACCGTCCGTCAGGTGCAAGCGAGAATTCAGCGGGCCTTTGAGTTAGACCTTTCTAAATATGTCATGTATCAGGTGCGTTTGGCTCAACTGGCTCGCCGTAAGCATTCGATTCAGGATGCTAAACAAATGCTCCAGGGGGTGCAAAATCCCACTTTACTCACAGAGCGAGAGTTGGGAACTGCCCTGAAATATTTCGTGGGGAAACCGGAGCGGGGCCACAGCTACCGGGACTTGTCTCAATATTTTTTACGCCGGACGACGGAAATTCTCTCCTACGAAGACTTTAAGCATGAGCTATTTAGCTACTTAATTTCTAGCGTCGATCAAAAGTATGGCAAGTTGCAGTTTAACCAGAGGCTCTACCAAAAGCTGCAAACCATGTTGCCGAACTACGATCACCAAAAACCCAATGAGTTGTTGATGATGCGTACGGCCAGTCAACTGCTCAATTATCTCATTGTGGAAAGTCCCCAGCGGCCGGAGCATTACGTTTTTGTAGATATGATCACGAACCTTGGCCCGACGGTGACGGTGGCATTGCTCCTGAAGTTGGTCTTGATGTGCGGTAAGGCGAAACCCCACCTCGAAAGGCGCTTTTCAATTCTCTTCAGCCACTACGAATCCCAATCCCAAGAGGGGGTACCTTGGCTGATCAAATCCTTAGAAAACCTCCACATTGCCCTCAGTGTGCATTTTGGTGATGCGGATGTGTCGTTTCTCAAGCAAATTATGTAAAGGGATTTACGATTACTTGCGGTGTTTAGGGGATTTTTCCGGAGTTTGGGGATGTTGGACGACCAAAACGGAACAGGGTGCATGGTGGAGTACGTAGCTGCTGACACTCCCTAAAAAGACTTCCCCTAGGCCCTTTAAACCCCGGCGTCCGAGGATAATTAGGTCGGCTTGTTGGTTTTTGGCGATCGCACAAATGGTTTCGCTGGGATCACCAATTTGTCGGTGGATGGTGGTTGGGATTTTTTTGTGGCGGGCTTGGTGAGCGAGGCTTTGGAGCCAATGATCGACGTTGTTGAGGTGCTGCTGGAATTGTTCTTCTTGGAGGGCGATCGCCGTTGAATCGATCATGCCTCCGTAGGCCGCGAGGGAGCCGATTTCGGGCATCGCCACAGGTTGGGGCTGGACGCAGTGAAAAATGGTGAGGGTCGCTTGGAATTTTTCGGCGAAATTGAGGGCCTGGGCAAAGATACTGGGATCTTCGGTGCGATAGTCGAGGGCCACGAGAATTTTTTGAATCGCCGTCGTCTGTGGCCCAGGGGTAGTGGTTTGGGCAGATGGGGTCGGTAACATAGCAGCGTCCTCCGACAGTGACAACAAGAGCAGTGCCTTTCTACTTCCAGTGTGTCATTCCATCGGGGAAATCCCAGGGCTTTGAGAGAAAAATTTATGTTGTCACCTGGGGGACAATGGCTAGCGATCGCAGACGGTTGAGGGCTGCCACCAGTTCAAATTTGCGGAAATAGCTCAAATCGGCCTGGGGATATTCACTGAGAATATCAAGTCCTTCCGCTTCGATGTCGCCTAAAACCCGGTTCAACATTTCTGTAAGGGTGAGATTATCTTGGCCATACCGATCACGACCGTAGAGAATACCAAGGGCGATCGCCCGCAGTTGGGTCGTTTCAACCAACTGTTCCACGGCACTGAGGTCAATGTCTTCGGTACCAAACCCAAGGCGACTGGTATCGCGCACTTTAATGGTGACGGCCCGTTTTCCCCGACTGGCATCAATGCTCTCGGCAGCAGGAACACGGGGGGTAATGGTGCCAAATTGTGTGCCTCCCTCTAGGCGTCTTTCGGTTTTGTGGTTGGTGGCAATGTGTTTAGCGGTGGTGGTGACATCCTGGGGTTGAAAGTTATCCATGGCAATCACCGTATCGGCCACATCAAAATAATCGCCACTGCCCCCCATCACGAGAATTGTTGAAACCCCATGATCCTGGTAGAGTTGGCGCACCTTATCCACAAAGGGGGTAATCGGTTCTTTGTCCTTGTGGATGAGCTGTTGCATGCGGCGATCGCGGATCATGAAGTTCGTGGCGGATGTGTCCTCATCTAGTAGTAAAGCCGTTGCTCCCACTTCTAACGCTTCGATGATGTTGGTGGCCTGGGAGGTGCTGCCGCTGGCATTATTGCTCGAAAAGGTTTGGGTCGATTGGCCCTGGGGCAACTGGTTAATAAACGGCGAAATATCAACACTGGCGATGCTGCGTCCGTCCTCGGCCCGAATTTTGACGGCGTTAGCATCGGTGATCACCCATTCCCGCCCGTCCCCCGGCAGATGGTTATACACCCCCAATTCAATTCCTTTGAGCAGGGTTGATTTGCCATGGTAGCCGCCCCCAACGATCAGGGTAATCCCCTGTTTAATCCCCATCCCTCTGATTGGGCCATGGTTTGGGCAGTCAAAGCTCACCGCAAGTTCTGGAGGACTCTGGAAGGGAATTACATTTTCCGTTAAAGGATGGGCATCGACACCGCTCTGTCTGGGTAAAATCGCCCCATTGGCAATAAAGGCAACAAGACCCCGTTGCGCCAGTTCACTGCGGATCCAGTCGGCATCTTCGCTGGTTTCGACGTGGGTTTTTAGGGCCGCGGCGTTGAGGTTCTGGAAAAGTAAGGACTTTTGCACAATCTGGGGTAGGTCGTAGCACAGCATTTCCTCCGCTTGGCGACCTAAAATCGACCGTCCCTTAGCGGGTAAGCCCACCCAAAAACGTACTTCCAAGTCTTGGTCATCAATAAATACAGCGGTGCGTTCTAATATTTCCTGGGCAGGTTCTACCCCTTGGATCAAGCCGCTTTTGCCGGTTCCCCGAAAGCCACTAAAGTCTTTGGCCACTTGATAAAACTGCCTGGTGAGGTAATCCCGTAGGGCAATTTCGCGACTGAGGCTGTTGTAGAGGGCAGAGGGAAACTGGGCGATCGCCTGGGGGACAATCACACTGCACTGGGTCGGAGCGGCAAAGGGATCTCCCTGGACGTAATCAATGATCAGTGTGAAGTCTGGGAAGCTGTACTCCCCTTTTATCTGCTTGTAGGCCTTATATCCCCGGCTATCGAGTGCAAACAGGAGCGCGGAAAGATCGGCTTGGCTTTTCATAGATCAACTGGCAAACGCACTAAAATCAAGTGGCTGAGAAACGCATGACGTGCTTTCCAGATTACACTTTAGGGCCGATGCAACCCAAATTTTCACCCTAGAAATTGTCCTTCTCCCTGACCAAAACACGCTACAGTAAATGTGATGCTTGCCATTGTTCTTTTCGTGTCATCACTGCATCCATGCGCTATTGGTTGATCAAATCAGAACCCAGTGAATATAGTTTGGCGGATTTGGCTGCCGATGGGACAGAACTCTGGGATGGGGTGCGGAACTATCAAGCGCGGAATTTTTTACAGCAAATGGAAAAAGGCGATCGCCTCTTTTTTTACCACTCCAACACCAAACCCCCCGGTATCGTCGGCCTTGCTAGGGTCACCCAAGCGAATCTGGTTGATCCGAGCCAATTTAACCCGGAAAGTAAATATTTTGACCCCAAGGCGACCCCAGAAAAACCCCGCTGGTACACCGTCGAAGTGGGCTACCAAGAAACCTTTGCCGAGATCATCACCCTGAATCAACTCAAGGCCAGCTTTACCCCCGAAGAATTTGCCGTGGTGCGTCGCGGAAACCGTCTTTCTGTGATGCCCGTTCCTGAAACCGTTGCTGAACGACTCCTGGCGATGGTGTCTTAGATAAAGCTTGTTTGTGACCATAGAAAAAGGTAAAAGGTGATTCCCAAACCCTTTACCCGTTAAAACTTTAAATTTTGCCTTGCTGGAAGTGGTGCCAGAGTTAATTCTGGGCTTGGACTTGCAGGAGGTGGACAGAGCCAGCCGGAATTTCGACGATCCGGAGGTCATCAGGGGAACCCATGCCGGAGAGAATCCCTACCGCCGCGCCGAGGAAGCCAAACTGTTGTTGGGTACCAATACTTGTGCCAGCAGCCCCAGCGAGGGAGGTGGTGAGATTTCCCCAAACGGCACTGTTTTGCTTGGCCATTTCTTGGGCGGTGCGCTGGGTGACGGTGCGGCCAGGAATCATCGTACTACTTTGGGCTTGAATATTCACCACTTGGCCATTGACGATAATCGAATCAGCAACGAGGATTGCGCCATCTTTATGGGGTTTAACCCGTAGGGTAATGGGGGTATTCGCTGGGGCAAGCAGTTCTCCCGATGCACTCCGGAGATCTTGGAATAACGGCAGGGTCAAAGGATAGTCATCTTTTTGGCCGACATCGACAACGACAGCACTGGGAAAGTTCACCAAAATGGCACTAGCGGGGCTGAGTTTTGCCATCAGGGAAGTGGGGGCAGCGGGAGTGACGGGAGGCGTTGCAAGGGTCGTCGGCGTAGGTGAGTGATGATTCGGGGAAGAGTTGATCGGTGCTGCGGCAACGGTTTGGGTAGTGGTATCGGTGCTGCCAGTGCGGGCTTCGAGACCAGCAAGGCGGGCTTTGAGTTGTTGCAATTGGACTTCAAGGGAAGGCTCGGCGATCGCCCCTTGGGGGTTGGCAAAAGCGGGGGCCGGGGTACCCATCACCAGAAGGGATAGAAAGGGAATCGTTGCAGACTTGAGGAGGCGTTGGTAGAGAGAGGATTGAAACAACATGGCAGGTTCTTCCAGTAAAAATAGCGGCTTCGAGGGGTGCGGGAGAATCATCACCTTGGCTCGATGCTGGGTAGTAGTTACTGGCTTGGGGAACTGATGCAGTTTTTTAGGACAAATGCCTCTATTGATAACGGACGGTGAAGTTGTTATCGACGGGCAAAGCTTCGTAGGGATAGCAACTAGGGAACGGCTCGAATCGCTGTTCGAGGGTACGCACATGGCTTAGGGCCGCCTGATCAATAATGTTGGCACCGCTGGACTGGGCCACCTGGAGATTTTGGACGCGACCATCTTTCGTGAGGAGATAGTTAACTTCGGTGCGCCAGACCCCAGGGGACGGCGGATAGGGGGGCCGCCAGGTATTGCCCATGGTGGCTTTGAGGTTGGCTAGATAAAAATCTACCTCAGCTTGACAGGCTAAACTCAGGTCGGTCATGTCCGGGGTATCGGTGGCGGCCGTATTTTGATTGAGATCCCGAAACGCGATCAGGTGATTATCGATGTCCTGGGAAACGGGAGCCGGTAACTGGGACTCGCGCCAAATCTCAGGGTTTAAAAATTCCTGTAAGTCTGGGGAATTGGCGATCGCCTCGGTGGGGTTAAAAGACTCCACTTGATCTTGACCGTCACCCAAATTGAAATAACGCTCACCACTACGGAGCCGCAAACCCTCTGGATATTGAGCTGAAATAATCAAAATTTCCCCTTGGAGCGTTTCAATGGCCTGGAGATTATCGTCAACAACAGCCCTGAGCAAAATTGGGTCAGTTCCTAGGGGTTGAATGGTGAGGGAGGCTTCCTTGATCTCCGAAGAATCCTGGGATAGTTGCTTGCTGGCAGCACCGGATTTCTGCTGTCGTTTAGGGGCTGCTGAACTCCGTCCTGGACTGAGATGGACACCATATTTACAGCCGCGATTGTTCCCCTGACGCCAACTGAGGGTCACTTTGCCGCCGACAATGACACAGGGAAAGCGGTACTCCGTTTGTTGTTGGTCTGGCCCCGCCTGTAACAGGAGGCCATCGTAACTTTGGCCACCGCCCACGAACGCAAGGCGCGCTAGGGAACGGTTATTGCCGGGGACGATTAAGGCTTGACTTTGGTTGGTCAGACGATTGCCCACGCGGGCCGGGTTGGGGCGTTGGTTGCCATTTTGGAGTAAGAGGCGATCGCCCTGGAGAGAAGCAATTTGACTGGCATTGGGGGTGCTGGCCTGGAGGAAGGGGGTAAAACCCAGAAGCCCCAGAAGCGCAACATTCAATAACGTAATGGGCTTAAACATGGTTTTTTAGTAGAACGAAGGACTATCGGGATAAATTTCCGGGGATGAATTTGGATTTTCGGGGGGGAGATCGTTGGGATTGTTTTCAGGTTCGGGATCAGTCGGTAAATCCGGTAAGGCAAACTGACACCGCTCAAACTCACGGATAAAGTCCTCGGCCCGTTGCTGGAGTCGCGTCAGTTGTGGCCCCTCAGGAGCATTGACATCGTTCAGCCAACTGGCCTCCGGTTGCGCCAAAAAAGCATAGGGGTTGTTGGTAAAGTCCCAGGCCCCCGGCGCGATTGTTTGGGCTTCCTGGAGAAAACTTTGGAGAGCGGTGAAGTAGTTTTCGCAGAAACCGCCGTTATTTGTCCCAGCGGTATTTCCGGTCGGCGGTTGCTGGACGGGGGGACGGATCGGCCAGCCGGAGTTAGGGGTAGTCGGAGCATTGGCCAGGGTTTCTTCTTGGGGAAGCCAACTACTGGGGGCGAGAAATTCTTGCAATTCGGGGGAATTGAGAATGGCCGTCGCATTAATCGGTTCCACCTGGGGGCTGGCGTTAGGGTTCGTCCCATCGAGGCTGTAGCGTTGGCCGGGCTGGAGCGTAAACCCTCTGGGGTGAGCCGCCGAAGTGAGGGTGATTTCGCCAACTAGGGCATCAACAATCTGGCGATCGCCTAGGGTGCGGGCCTGGAGGATCACTTCATTGCTGTCCTTGGGCTGGATGACGATCCCCTCGATAACCTTTGTCGTCGCCTTTTCTTTTTCTGTTTGTTTCAAGCCTTTTTTATTGCTGCGGTTGGGGCTGAGATAAATCCCTTCTTCACAACCGCGATTATTGCCCTGACGCCAACTGAGGGTGACTTTACCCCGACTGACGACACAGGGAAATTGATAATGGGTTTGTTGGAGATCGGGGCCAGCTTGCACCGCTAAACCAGCGTAATTTTGGCCGCCACCCACAAAGGACAACCGCGCCAGGGAGTAGTTATTGCCGGGGACAAGGAGAGTTTGACTACGATTTTCGAGGCGATCGCCGATCCGGGCAAAGCTGGGCCGTTGATTCCCCCGTTGGATCATGAGGTAATTTCCCCGCACGGAAACAATTTGGCTGGCTTGGGGCAAGGTCGCCACGGCCAAGGACGTAAAACCGAGGCAACAAAGGCTACTCAGGAGGGCAATTTTTGGGGGCTTCACGGTATTTTTCCTCAATGGTTTGGCTAAATAATGCGTCAAATTATTCATAGGGATCAGCGGATTCTGGGGCCACTTGGCAAGCTTTCAGTTGCGTGGCGATCGCCTCGTAATCCCCCACAAAAATCGTTTCTGTCAATGTTCTGCCTTGGAGGGGCGCACAGGTCGGGGCGGCATAAAAGGAGCGATCGCCGTAGAAACCACATTGTTGATCGGTGTGGTCACGCCAGAGGGCTTCAAGGTCTTGGAGAAGCTGACAGGGGAGTTGCTGGGCTTCCGTCGGGTTATTGATTTCCCCGTCCTGGTTGAGGTCAGCGTTTGTTCCCTGGGGACGTAAAAGGAGGCCATAAGTTTCCCGTAATGCCCCAGGGGTATATTGATCTTCATAATCCAAAAGGTTAGTTTCGGGCTTGAGACTGCCAAATTCTCCCTGGGCGAGGGCGGTTTCGAGGGTAGGCAATTTTTGCTGTTGGATCAGCGCAACCAATTGTTGTTCTGTTTGGCTGGCAAGGTCTTGTAATTCCTGTTGTTGGGCCGCCGCTAAATCAGGTCGTGCCTGGAGTTTGGTGATCTCCTGCAAAATTTTCTGGTAATAGGCGATCGCCAAATCAAAGTCCCCCGTATTTTGTCGCCGTTGGGCAATGGTCAGGAACCGGGGTAAATCCCGGAGGAGGGTCGGGGTTGTGGCCGAGCTATTAATCGAAATCGTCTCGATAATTTTGAGCGATCGTTGGCGTTCCCACCAAGTCCAGCCCCCTGCTAAACCTAGCAATACCAAAGCCACAGAGGAAAGCACCGCCAGTTTTTGGGCACCACGCCGAATTTTCCGTTCCTGGTCTAGTTCCCGTTGTTGCCGTAGGGCGATCGCCGTTTCCTCTTGGGTACGCAAATCCAGACCCAAGTTGATAAAAAACCGTTGGGCATCACTGAGGCGATCGGGACTTTTATCCAGCCAAAACTCGGCCTCCACCAAGGGCGCTTGCCGCAACAGATAACCGTCGCTGTTGTTGTGGCTTTCCCATTGCTCAATGGCGTTATTTAAACGGGTTTGCCATCGTAGGAAATCAGCATTATCGGCAATCCAACCCTGGAGACGTTGCCAGTGACGAATTAACGCTTCATGGACAATTTCGACGGTTTCAGTGTTGCGGATCGGGTCGCGGTTCGTCGTCAACAGCCGTTCTGAAGCTAATTGCAACGCGAGAGGCCAGGCTTTAACTTCTGTTTGCGGCAGAATCCGTCGGGTAGCCTCCGCCCCTTCCCGCACTTGGATCAGTTGCAAAAAGAGGGCTTGCACCTGGGGCCGCTGGTCAGCGGAGAGTTTCCCATAAACCTGTTCGGCATAGTCCCGGAGCGCGGCGGTAATTCCCCCCAGATTTTCGTAGGCGGTATGGGTGAGCCAACCTTTCTCTTGGTGGGGCCACAGTTGGGTCAGGGCAAATTCGAGGAGGGGTAAATTTCCCACCTGGTCTTGTACTTCTGTGATTATTTTTTCTACTAAACCCGGCTCAAACCTTACTCCCATCAGGGCTGCGGGTTGGGCGATCGCCGCCTGGAGATCCGCACGGGAAAGGGGTAGCAGAAATTCTGGTTCATGGCGTTGCCAGAGTTTCCCCAGGCCGGGATGTTCTAGCATTGGCCCAACACAATCGGCCCGCAGAGTAAGCAGCACCACAAACTGGGGCGCTTCTTGGATGGCTGCCACCAACAGATCTAAAAATTGCCGCTGTGCCTCTGGGTGATTAAGGGTAAAAAGTTCCTCGAATTGATCGATAATCAGCAGTCGGCGGGTTTGCCTTGGTTGGGTTTGCTGAATTTGTCCTAACGCTGTCCCTAAACTTTGAGTATCCTCTCGGAAGGATTGCAGCAATTTTGTTTCTGAAATATCGGGCTGCCACATCGCCACGGCATGGGCCAACCTTGCTACGGGATCGTTTTCGGGACGCATCACCTGGATCACCCAGTTGTACCTAGCATCCTGTCGCAACTGGGGCACAATCCCCGCAAACACCAGGGACGATTTCCCACTACCGGACGCCCCCACCAACGGTAACAGCGGTTGGCTTTGGAGCTTTTCTATCAACTTTTCTCGCAAACTTTCCCGCCCGAAATAAACCGCCGCATCCTGTTCCTGGAAGGTATTTAAACCGCGATAGGGACAGGGGGGCAAACCACCGAGTTGCAACCAAGTGGGGGGCAATAAAGCGCTATTTTGGCAAATGATTGGTAGCCAAGCCGCCCCAGGATAATCATTTTCTAGGCCTTGCAGTTGGCGGCGAGCCTGTTTCACTGCTTGATAAAGGGGCAGTTGGGCGATCGCATAACCTTCGAGAAAGCGCTGAAAAAAGTCCTGGGCGACTCGATTCGGCACCGGTTCGCGCATCACAATGGTCACGGGAATCTGGAGATTACCTAAACTATTCGCCAAACCCAACCCGTCACAGGAGTTGAAAATTGCCAACTGCAACCCCCGTTCCAAAGCTGTGCGCAGGCCTTCCTGCAAATGCTCCAGGGTTAAGCTGCGGTGTTCTGGCCCGTCGTGGAGATAGAGGCGGCCCGTTTGTTGTTCTGTCTGGCTGTGGCCCGCGAAAAATAAAATATCCCAACCCTGGTCATCCCAGAGGGCCGCATCAAATTCCTGGCGGGTGGGCTGCGTTAAAAATTGCACCTCCGCATCGGGAATTTCAGAGAGTTGTTGTTGTTCCGCCGTCAGATCGATGCCCTGGCTACTACCGAGGATCGCCAAAATGCGTACCTGTTGCCGTTTTTTCTGGGGGGTGATTTCTTTTAAACGATAAAACTGGGGCTGACTGAGGGCCACTTCCGCCAGGGGATAATCCACCAAAAATTGCCAACCCTGCCAGGGCAAGTGGTGCAAATGCGGGTCATCCGTCTGCAAAATTAACCGCAGGGGCATCTCTGGGGAAAGATGCGATCGCAGTGCCTGGACAATGGGCGTAAATCCGGGGCTGAGGAGCCATTCATTCAGTTGTCGTTGGAGCCGCTGGGACAAGTCCTCAAAGCTGACCTGGGACACATGGGTAACGGCGTCTTCTTCGATCTCAAAATCATCGTCATCATCGTCAAAACTGCGTATTCCCTCGGCCTGTCGCTGTCGTCCCAATTGCAGCCGTTGGGCGAGGGCGAGATAAACCGTTTGCCACTGCTGCAGACTATTGAGCAGGTCTGGGAAAGCGGGCAGTTGCCCAACAAATTGCTGGGGTAAAGGGACATCCATCTCCCAAATCTGGGCTGTAATTGTCGGAAACCCTTCGCTGAGGCTCCCCCGACCAAAGGCCAGGGAAATGGTGACGTTAGCATCACTGAGCCAATTAAATTTCAAAGGTTTCGTTGACGGTGCAACCATCGCCGCTTACCTCCACTTGAAATACTTTACCGGGAACACCCTTAAAGGGTTTGAGTTGAATGTAGCTGTCCTGTTGGCGACTGGTGATCGTTTGCAGCACTTTGCCGGACTTAGATTTGAGGGAAATACTTAAATCCGCTGGGAGATACTCTGCCTCAAAGGGGAGGAGTCGTGCCTGGATGCGAACTTTGTCGTCTTCGTCGGTGGGGGCGAGGGTGACGAGGAGAACCACCTGTTCATTGCCCAGGCTCAAACCAAGATCGAGGAGTTTACCAGCTTGGATATCTTCGCTGAGGTTACGGGTGGCAAAGGCGAGCTGGGCTTCGGGCAGCATCAACTGATCGAGGGCCTGCCAACCTTGATCGAGGACATTATCAAACCAGTTGCCGAGTTTCGTGATCGTTTCTGTCACCTGGTTTCTGAGGTCTGCCAGGGCATTCACGGGGAGGGGAATAGCGGCGGGGGAAAGGTAACGGCAGTCGGCGAGGAAATGATTCAGTTCGGCATCGAAGTGGTCGAGGCTGAGGCAATAATGGCCATCCCGCTTGGGGGCAGTTTGCAGGCGATCGCCCCGACTAATTCCTCGTAAAATGACGGTTTCTGCTTCTTCATCTACTTCGACAATGCCGTAGAAATGGGCGGCGAGTTCCGGTTGTTCAAGATATTCCTGGGGCCAGAGTACCTGTTCGTCGAGGTAGTCACTCTGGGCTAAAAGACAAACTTTAAAATCCCCTATGGTCACATAGGCCACCTGGGGCAGATGGGTCAGATCCCGTTGGCGACGTTTTTCTGGGAGGCGATCGCCAAGCCAATTTTCAAAGGCCACTAACCCCAGCCCGTTTAAATAAGCCTGCCACTGGTCAGCTTCTGGCAAATTTCCAGCAGGCCAGGTTTGAACAAGGGCATAGTCAAGCTCGCTGAGGGTAATTTCTTCGGGGATCAGTAGGCGGAATTCAGATTGGGTGAACATTTTGGGGCTCCTCGGCGTCAAGCAAGATTAGGGGTTAGTTTGGGGTGGCATTCGTTAAGTAATGCTTTAGTTTTTGGGCGTAGGCACTGTCGAAGCGACGGTTCTTGCCACTGCGGATTTCGGCGGCGGCCTCCGTAAACAGTTCTTGGTCTACAAATTGTTCTAGTTGCTGGCAAAGGGAACTTAGGTAGTTTGGGTCGGGTTCCGGGCCAGTGAGTCCCTTTTGGCGGGCGAGATCGAGGAGTTTGGCGAGCAATTTTTCCGTGGTTTGGCGACGCACCTGGTTCAGCAGATCCCCAGGATTGAGGATGCGGCGGGCTTGATCCCAGCTACTCATGCCCAGTTGGGGGGCAATTTCAGCGAGGGATTGGGCCTCGATGTAATAGAGGGAAAGACCTTGCAAATAGCGATCAGCAAAAGGTTTGTAGCGTTTGCTCTTGGCGAGTTTTTGTTGTTTTTGTTTGAGGTTTTCCCGGAGGCTCTCGTCAAAGGCGATCGCCAATTGGTCATGCAAAAATTGGATCAGCTCCCGTTGTTCGAGGTTCCCTTCATCGAGGCTTTCGTGGGGGAGATCCCGCCTGGGGGCATAGTCACCACTGTCGGCGTCGTAGGTTTCTAAACTTTCGCGCGATCGCCAAATGTCATATTGCCGCAACTGTTCCGCGAGGCGATGCAAATCCCCCAGGAGTAACTTCGGGGCGCGGCTCGGATAACCCTGGTCAACGCAGTAAACATCCATTTCCAAAAGTTGTGCTTCCGTGGGGGTTTGGCACTTGGTGCGTTGTTTCGTCTGTTGGCGGCGATCGCGACGATACACTCCATGGAAAGCCTTCAGCAGACATTGATCCGCAGGCGCTAACTGCTCAAACTGACTTTTGCGGGCGCGGTTTAACAAGGCCCAATCCGTGAGGTGCTGAAACCCGAATTCCGCTAAAAAAGCCCGGATCTCTGGATGTTGTTTCGTTTTTAGAAAAGCCCAATTTTTCAAACTGAGTTTATTTTCCCGTTGAGCCCCATAGGAGCGGAGAATTTCCACCGCAAAAATCTGAAACTGACAGGGGCTAAGTTGGGCCGCTTCGTTGAGTTGGACTTGATTGCTGTCCGTGGCCTCATCAATCAAAATTAACCTCTGGCCGTCGTCGTGGAGCACCAGAGGCAAAAGGTCTTGGTAAGAAAAATTCTGTTGGGCACTAAATAAACTCGCGAGGCGTTGGCAACTTTGGAGAATCGGTTGGGAGACGTAACACCGTAAACATAGCCCTGCTAATGCCTGATAATATGATTCCCCTTGGTTGCCTTGAAAGACCTGGAGGAGCTGCTCTGGTAAAGTATTAGCCGAAAAAGTTGTGGTCTCTAACCACGTTTGGGCGGTCGGGAGCGGTGCCCAGTGGTATCCTTGGCGATGCTGGAGACTGATGCGGTATAGGTGCCAGTACTGCTTCGGATAACTCATGATCTCCCCTTGGGTTCCCCATTCAAGCAAAAATGCATAGCGGTGTTTTTGTAAGTATCATTATCCTGTCGCTATACATCTTAATTGAGCTTTTTCTTAACAACTGGTTACCAAGCCAACATATTCCCCAAAAGACCTTGGCGCAAATTAGAGTCATTCACATAGCGCACGTTTTCTAGCTGTTGGTAGGTGGCATAACGGTGGGCTTCTGCTTGGATAACGGCAGAGCAATCCTTGGCACTCATGGAACCGATGGTTTGCATGCCCCAACCGGTATTTTGGGCATCGATATGCTGGGTCGTGGTACTGTCCGGGGTGCTGGTGCTATCTGTTACCGTTGCTTCGTTATGGAAACTGTTCACCTGGGTCATGTCTTCCATTTCCTGAGTATTACAGAATTCTTTGGCCTCTTCTACGCTTAGCCAGGGTTGATAGTCGTCGGCGATCGCCCCTGGGACAAAACTAAGGGGCAGTAACATTGTTAAGCCAAAAACAGCGAGCTTGTGAGTTGTGTTAAACATGGTTGGTTTCTCCGGGGGCGAGTAAAAAGTAGGTGGTCGATTTAAGGGCTAAGGGGTAATCCCAGGGACTCCATGAAATTTGGATCATGGGCGGGACTATAGATATCAATGGGAACACTAATTTGGGTGCCAATGGTCGGGCTTTGGATGCCGTAGGGAGCCAGGGGACTCGCGCCATTGCCATCAACAAAGTGACTACTGGTGCGTTGTTGGGTGGCGTTACCAGAGCCGACATAAAGCTGGCTGCTTGTGTTGGTCGTGGTATTGCCCCAGCAGGGTTGGTTACCCGTACCCATAAAGACTTGGTTACTTTGGTTAGCGGGAGTTGGAGAACCGTGGATTGCCACTTGGAGGGACACATCGGTCATCACACAGGCGGCCTGGGCAGGCATCCCGATAGAAGTTACGGGTACAAGCAAGGAAGGGGTAAAGATAATCCAGAAGGGGGAACCAGCAAAGAGAATTTTCATTGATTTGGCCTCGGTGAAGGGAACAGGGGAAAACAGGGCAGTTGTGAACGGAGAGTTGGGTTAAACCACTGCCCTGGTGTTGGTCTTAGAAAGAAAAAATAGAGCTTTGGTTTTGGAAGCTGTTCTGGAAGCTGCTGTTGTTGACGCTGTTGCCGAAACCAATCCCCGCGCCTGTTTGGCTGGCACCCACCTGGGCGACACTGGCATTATTGCCGAACCCAAAGGCGTCGGATTGGAGTTGGGTGCTGGATTGACCGAGGTTGTTGTTGACGTTGTTGAAAAAGCCATCAGCCACGGCAGTTTGGGAACCGACAATTGTAGACTGGGCGCCGTTGTTACCACCACTAAAGAAGCCGCTCTGATTTTGGAAATTTGATTGGCCCATGGTATTAGAAGTGGAGTTCCCCACACCGACGGCGGCACTGGTTTGATTAGAAATCATTGTGCTGCTAGAAACATTATCAGCTTTAGCGGGTTGAGCGATACTTAGAACACCGAGAGCGAGGAAAGCACCAGCGGTAGCAAGTTTGAGGGATTGGGGACGAGAGAAAGTGAAAGTAGTCATGGGTCAGTTACCTGTTGATTGATTGTTGTGTGTTGCCAGGTGATAGTGACCAGAAATTTTGCTTATGCAGTTTTTTTCTTCCGCCCCAGAAAATTTTCTAGAAAAGTTCAGCGGCGATCGCCTTGAGGGGAGACTCCGTTGTGATTGGTTTTTTCTCAGAAGGAACGAGGGTAAAGTCGGGTTCGAGGAGAGCATCGTCCACCCAGCCGGAAAAATAATCCACGGTGGTACTGTCTAGGTCGAGGGCAAAAAGTGTTAAGTCTCCCCGCAAGGCATTGAGATCTTGGATCCCTTCAGGGTTATAGCCCTGCTCACTAATGCCCACTGGCCCCAAGCCCACCTGTTGCCCCATCACTTCATCGAAACTCCGCCCAAAGCGATCGCCTGCCCAATGCCATTCTTCTCCGGGCCAGTAGAGACGATCTTCCCAAGGCAACAAATCCGCACCGGGTTCACTGTCCCACTGGAAAGCCCCTTCCGGTACCGTCACCCGAAAACCCGTAGGATAAGCAACTTCAAAACGACCTTTTTTCGGCTGTTCATGGGCAATGCCAAAGGGGACGGTACTCGCCCACCAGAGCACTTCGGCGGTGTCTGCGGTTAGGGTGGTGCTGGGAGTTTCTGCCAACAGACTGCGATAAATAGGTAAACCTGACTCTGGTACTTGTGCTTCTAGGGTAAAGCGCCAACAATTCCACGCGTCCCACTGGTCAATATTGCGCCACTGAATGTTGCAAATGCCGTTCCCCGTCGCCGCCCAGAGCACATCGCCTTCAGTGTGGAGTTGGGTGGGAATCGCCCCGATCAAGGGACTGTTGTGAATCGTGTGAAACGAGATTTTGCCATCACGCCAATCTTGATTAAATTCATAGGCCACCAAGCCTCGTGCGGGAATGAGGCTTGAACCTTCGGCGGCATATTTTGTCCCCAACCAAAGAGTTGTTTGATCGTCGTTGATTGTGGCCTGGAGGTCAGTGATTTGGGTGGCGATCAGTTCGTCCGGCTGCTGTAATTCGAGGCTGCCGGTGCTTGGGTCATAGCGAACTAGGCTACTCAAGCCGCTAAAGCCTTCCCCTTGCTCTGAGGAAACCGCAAAAAATAACATGTCTTCGACAGGAATGGCCGCTGTCACCGTGGGAATGCCTAGATCCGCGCCAATGCCACTGGCCCGCAACTGTTCGAGGGTATAAAGATCTAAGGCGATCGCCTCGGTTTCCCCTGGGGGAATCAGTTCAAAAATTGCCTTTTCGGGGGGATTCTCAAAATCTAAAAAAGGATTTGGCCGTAAGAGGACACGGTATTGATAGGCTTCTCCCGCTAGCTCGATCGTTTGAAACGCCGGATCTTCCCCCGCTAAAAGCAACTCCTGATCCTGAACGGCATTAGAGGTGTTGTCCGTGGTTGGTGGCAGAATCGCCCAACTCTGGGTTTCCCGACAAAAAACCAATTGATGATGCCGAGTTTGCACCGTCACAGTATCTGAATCAGCTTGAATGTCCCACGCCGTAAAATCGAACTGATCCGCCACTGACAGATCCGCTTGAATCGTCAATCGCTGGGCTGCTCCATCGGTGCTGGGACAATTGGCCGGGGTAGATGGCGCTGTTACATCCCCTGGCTGTTCCTCCAAACTAATAGACTGCCCATTACAAGCACCGAGGCAAATTAACCCAACCCAAACCCAAGGCGATCGCCCCAACCCATTTTGTCTAGCCCATAAACTTTGTCGCATCACCTTTACTGACTCCCTAAAACTATTGAAATAAATTTCCCTGCCGTTTTCACCTGAGAAAGTTTGCCAGGGGAAAGCTTGTGACTTATTTTGATAAAGATTTCTTGTTTGTTCCCTTACCTAATCCCAATTCTGAGCCGAATTTAACCATGGCGCAAATCCGCATCGACCCCCTGGCGATCCAACTCCAAACCCTCGAAACCGAAACTCTCCTCAAGGCGCTCCTGCGGGCCAAAGTTCACCTCGATGCCATCTGTGGCGGTAAAGGCTATTGCGGTACCTGTGTCGTTCATGTTGTTAGTGGTGCGACCCAACTCAGTCCGGTGACGGCCCAAGAACAAACCATCCTCAACAATCTGAAAAAATCTAGTGACACCTATCGCCTCAGTTGCCAGGCCTATGTGCGTGACGGAGAAACCGTTGTTTGTGACCTCCCATCCCGCACCCTAACAAAGTTACAACAAATTCTCGATCGTCTAAAAAATCGCTATGCTCCGAAAGATATCCGCCACCCCCGCACCGGAGAACTGCTTGTTAAGCAGGGGGGCATTGTGACTCAGGATATTCTCGAACGCCTGTTAAGTGCCTGAAGTCCTTTTCTAGAAAAAAAATATAAATTTTCATTAAGAGACAATTAAGTTTTGTTGATTGATTGTGGGTTCCGCCGGGGGTCTGAAATTTCCATGCTATGTTTGGTTTCCATAACAAAGTCCTAGTCTTATAACTCTCGTTTTTTAAGGGGTTTCTTAGATATCGTCCAAAATCCAGGACTTTCAAAGGGTTCTAGTCCCCTTTGAGAATGTGTAATGAGTTAACTCGATTTTTAGCCATACTAACCAAACAAATTGCGGACTTGGACGTTTGAATTGCTTGGTTCCAGTGGTGCCCCCCTAAAAAATTAGATTTAGACATCGACAATGTTGTCGCCAATGACAATTTGTTGAGTTTTGTATCGTCGTTTGCTTGTTCCAAGCTACCGCCTATGGTTGGTACATCTACTTTGCACAACCAGATCATTCTCATCGCGGAAATGAATGAGCGCGTGTATAAGCCCATTGCCACGCAGCTCACCCGCGCTGGAGCCGTTGTTTGCGTCTCTGAGACGAGGCAGGCTTTACTCAAAGAATGCGACCGTCGTCATCCCCAGTTACTGTTACTGGGCACGCTCCCCCATACCAACAGTCTCGATTTATTTCGGCAATGTCGAGATTTTTGGCAAGATTTACCCGTGGTACTCCTCGCCCACCAACCCCTAGTCAATGATTACTTTCGTGATTGGGCGCTGAAACAGGGGGTGCGAGCGGTACTCAGCAGCTATGTGCAACATCTCGCCCAGTTACAGGCCACGGTACAAGATATTTTGTTTCCTCTGTTAGAGCCCGTTGCCGCCACGGCCAAGCGCACCATGCCGCCCACCCCAATCCCGGTGGTCACAAATCCAGCTAAGGGTACGGATATTTCCAGGGCCAGGGCCATCATTGCTTTGAATCAAATTAGTGAATTTAGTCAAAAGTATTTTGGGAACCTTGCCATCGGTAATTATTGGCGAAAAGCCCAGCAAACGCTCCAGTCAGAACATCCCCTTTTGGACTTTTGGGTGGTGGATCACTGGGGCAGTTTTGATCCAGAGCAAGGGGCGATCGCCTCTCCCGAACCGCATCTCAGTCAGGCCGAACTACAGAGCCTCAAAGTATGGGTAGCGACCTTTACCCAAGAGTGCGAACGCATTGTTGTAGACTTTGCCCAATTGCTCCGCCAATATGCCCTCAGCGAAGCTGATTGTCGCTTTCTCCTTTAAATTTTTTACCCCCCCCCCAATCCCCCGTGAATAAAATCTCAATCCAACCCCTCGATAAAACCGTTCCCGTCCAGGGCCAAGAGACCTTGCTTGATGTGCTGCTCCGGGAAGATATGAGTGTCATGCAGGCCTGTGGTGCCCAAGGGCGCTGTGCCACTTGTCATATTTACGTCAAATCTGGGGGAGAAGCCCTCAGCCCGATGAATGACCAAGAACGACTGACTCTCAGTTTTATTGCCACCGCCCAAGCCAATTCTCGCCTTGCTTGTCAAACGAAGATCTGTGGTGATGGGGCCGTTATCGAAGTGCCCAGAGGGATGTATATCGGTTCCATGGGCGAGCTCAAATCCCTGGTTGGCACCCGCGCTAATCAAAATATTATTCACCCTTTGACCGGGGAAATTCTCGTCGAAGAAAACAAATTAATTCTGCGCTCGGCCCTCGAAAAAATGGCCAATATTGATGCGGCTTTAGAAACCAATCTTTTGGATGTGTTCCAACCCTCTTCTGTGTCAAATATTGCCAACTACTTTGATTAGTTTTGGCTTTTCTCGCTTTTTTAAGCTTGTCTTTCTAACTGTTGTGATTGCGATTTATTGATCCTATGGTTTCTTCTGCCCGTTCCCAAACTCTCCCATACCACCGTTCCTGGCAAAAAGCCTGCCACTATAGCCGTCATACCTTCTTTCAGTTTGATCCCACCCAAGGCACCGTAAGCGATCGCCATGGCCAACGAAATCTCCTTACCACGGAAGATTTTATTATCGGGTTGCAAAAGGGCCTTGAGCATGAAGTCGGTGAAGCTTCCGGTTGGTTAATGTACCTGATCGGCCAGGAGTGGGGCGTCGAAGATGCGGCCCAATTTAAGGTATGGTTCCAGGATGAGTTCGGCCTGTATTTTAAAGATGCGGCGCTCCGGTTTGCCCTCGAAACCTGGTGGTGGCCCCTGACGGCCCAGGGGTGGGGGAAATGGCAGGTGGATTTGTCTTCGATTAAGGAAGGCTTTTTATTTATTGATCTATTTGACTCGGCGGTGGCGAAAACCCTCGGTGATGTCGGTAAGCCCGTGTGCTTCCTCTATGCAGGGCTATTTGCGGGGTTCTTTTCGAGCTTTTTTGACCGGGCCTTGAGTAGCACCGAAATTCAGTGTTATTCCATGGGGAATGATTTTTGTCGGTTCCTAATCGGTTCGGAAAAACGGGTGAAGGCGGCGGAATTTTGGCTGACATCTGGGGCAACGGCGGCGGATATTGAAGCTCGCTTCCAGGCGCTCAAAACGGAAGCGGCACTTGATGCGGTTGGGCGCGAATAAAGCAAAGGCACACTTCGAGGACAAATCACATGGCACAAGATGATTCTCTACTCCGGCGCTGGTTTCCGACTTTTGTGGGACTTTTTGAAAAACTCAAGCCTCCTACGGCAGCCCCTGTCCCTACCCGTGGAGTGACCCCTGCCCCGACCCTCGTCCGGCGATCGCCTCGACCAGATGGCCCTTTTTTTCTCAAGGGGTTTGAGGAAGCAGCTTTTCTCTCCCGGGATGATCTGCTGTTAGCCCTACAGTGGAGTGCGCCGCCTTCCGAATTGGATCAATATGCTGCCACCCTCCAAGGGACTTCACCTAGGCGATCGCCCGTTGTTGAAACCGAGGAATCTGATACCGACTTTTTCATTCGGGGCCTACAGAATATCGAAACCGTCGATGGCCTCAAAAATTTAGATCTTGTCGCCCTCCTCACCTGGGAAGAGCAAGGTCAAACTCTCCGAGAAGTTGACCCCGATGACTACGACTTACTCGACGATTTATTAGATGTCGCCGATATTTAGGGCGTTAGGTGGCTAAAACTCCTTACAAAAACGGAATTATTAAAAAATAAAACAATTTACCGTCCCTTTTCGAGAAAAACCTAGAATTTTTCCAGCGTAAATTTTGTCTACTTTTTTCATTAGGATAAATTTTTATGATCACCCTCTTAGAAACCCTCCTTGAACGTTCCGACGGGGCTTATATCGAACCCCAAGATCTTGATCAAGTCGATCAGACTCTCCAATCCTGGGGCGATCGCCGGATCACTTATCAATTGATCCAAGAAAAAGAAGAAAAAATCGTCGACGAGACACTCCGGCGCTTCCAAACCGAAAACGAAGTGCTATTGCGCTCGGCCCCGGAGACGGTTCTCAAAAAATGCAAAGGCGACCTCATCTCAGTCCTCCGCAACTGCGCCACAGCGATGCTCCTCCAGGACGAAGAACTCCTCAAAGATCGCTTCCTGTACTGGATGCAAAATATTATGCGGGCCTTGAAAAATCAAAAATACAACAACGAAGTTTACCGCATTATCCAAGAGGTCATCCAAGAAGAACTCCCCACCCCATACGCCCAACTGATGCTGCCCTATCTCCAAGTCACCCACCAATACCTGAGCGAATAACCATGACTTTGTCCCCTGTCCCTGGGAATTACTTTACCCCCCGCACCTATATCCAATGCCAACCGGAAACGGGCCTTTTAAAAACACGCCACGGAAATCGCCTTTTGGCCGTACCAGAAGTGTTGCTCCGGAGCATCCATAAAGCTCTACGGGAAGAAACAGGTGAAGCAACCCCTTTCGCCCTCTATACCTTTGGTTTTTGGTGGGGGGGTGCCTTTTACGACCGCTTGAAAACAGAAATTGAAGCATACTACCAACGCACGATCCCCCAGATGAATGCCCTAGAATTTTTGGTGATGATGCGGCAAATTTGGGAAACCCACGGTTTTGGGCATTTAAATTTAGATTTTACCCACCGTGATTTGGGCCTAATCAAGGTACAAGTAGAGGCCTCAATGATGCAGTTGGGTACGGAAATTGGCCTGAAACCAGAACAAACACCGTCCTATCATTTGGAAGCGGGTTTTATTGCAGCTTGGTTTTCCCGTTGGGCTGGGAAAGGCATTCGGGCCTGTGCAGTGGATTTACCAAAGGATGCGGCAACGTTAATGGCAAATCCGCCACAATTTGCCAACTTCTTGGTGGGCTTAGGGCCAAAAATTGAACAGACGGAAATGTGGGTCAAACAAGGTCTTTCTAGCGCCGAGATTATCGAAAAATTTGCAGTGACCGATGCCTAAATTGACGTCGGTTTTGCTAAACCCTGGGCGCTGCGGCCTAAAGCGTTTCTTGGCATGATGGAAGCAAGTTCAACAAGTATTTTGCTGACATAATCGATATGACAACTGATGTTCTGACCAAACATAATGTTCAAATCCTTGGCAATGCCAGTTCAGACAAGGTACTCCTCTTCGCCCACGGCTTTGGCAGTGATCAAACCAGTTGGCGTTTAGTGGCCCCGGCCTTTGCGGCGGACTACCGTTTGGTGCTTTTTGATTTGCCGGGTTGTGGGCGATCGCAGGCAGACGAAAACGAAACATTACATCACACACGCCTCGAAAGTTACGCCCAGGACATTCTCGACATTTGTGAGGCCCTCGACTTGGAGGAAGTGCAACTGGTTGCCCATTCAGTCAGTAGTATGACCGCCACCCTGGTGGCTCTCAAGCACCCCAATCTGATTACTCGTTTAGTGTTCATCAGTGCCTCACCCCGGTATATCCATGACCAAGATTATGTAGGGAGTTTTGATCAGGCCACAGCCGATGAAATCTTGGCGGAAATGACCCAGAACTACTCCCAATGGGTACGTAAATATGCGCCATCGATCATGAACACCCCGAAGCAACCATTACTCTCGGCGGAATTTTCAAAAACCCTCCTCCGTCTACGGCCTGATTATGCTTTTTTGACCTTTTCGCTGATCCTCAAATCTGATTATCGTCGCGAGGTGAGTCAATTGAAGCTCCCAACGTTAATTTTGCAAGCCGAGAATGATCCTTTTGTGGCTGAAGCTGTGAGCGAATATCTCCACCAAGCCATTCGCGGGAGTCAACTCCACTGGATTGACGCCAAGGGGCATTTTCCCCAATTGAGTAATCCCCAGGCGGTGATCGCTGCCCTCAAGGATTTTCTCCATTGAACTCACAGCAAAAGGCGATCGCCACCCCATGGAAAATTTGCCACAACGTTAAACAACGGAAAGACTGCAGTGGGGGCCTTGATGAGCTGCTTCCTTCAGAGAGACCAATGTTTGGGAGTCAGGATACTGGGCCAAAAACGCGGTGCGCCAATGGATATGTCGTTCCACTTGTTTTGCCAAGCCCAGTAAATGGTGGCGCTGTCTGTCAGAAAGAGTTTGGGGGCGATCATCGATCGCACAGAGAGTACCCAAACAATAACCATCGGCTGTATACAGAGGAACACCCACATAGAAACGAATCTTGGGCGCTTGAACCACGAGGGGGTTGTCCCAAAAACGCTTATCCAGGCTGGCGTCAGGAATTTCAAACAGCTCAGTATCCTCGATCGCGTGGGCACAAAAAGAGATAACCCTGGAGGTTTCTTCGAGGGTGAAGCCATAGCGTGACTTAAACCACTGGCGATCGCGATCCACCAAAGAGATTGCCGCAATTTTTGTGCCGCAGAGCCGCGCCACCAACCGCGTGATGAGATCAAAGGCTGCTTCCTGGGGGGTATCCAGTAAATAAGTACGGTGTAGTGCCGCAAGACGATGTTCTTCGTTAGTCAGGATTGGAGGAGCAATCATAGAATCCACGGACAATCATTAAAAAATGATGGGGGTATATTGTGGTGTGGCTTAACCAAAAATTAACTTCATCGGAGTGTTTACCCCAATAATGATGAGCAAAAGAATGACATCAGCTACTCAAATTAAATCTTAGCAATAAATAGTACAAGTTATACATATTTCTGACAGTTTTTTGTGTTTAATCTTAACTTCTAAAAAAGGCATAAATCGCCCAAAATCTCTTGTTAGACTAGCTTGGAAGATTTTTGTGACGATTAGTAAGATACGCCAAAATGCCGAAAAATTACCTTGGGGACTAGCATTTGAATTGCCTCTTATCGATTTGTTTTTGGGATATTTCAAGTGATTTTCAGCAAAAACTATGACAGTTTTATTTTGAGTTGAGAGGACAGTTTTTAAAACTCATAAAAATCATGTGTCCCCGAATCAATTGAATCTCCATGGCAATTAACGTTACCTTATGAGCCTCTACTTTATCGTTCGCTAGATCACAATGTCTTCTGTCAATATTCTCCTGTGGTATCGCCGTGATCTCCGGCTCCATGACCACCAGCCACTCCAGGAAGCCCTAGCACAACAGGCCCAGATTTTTCCTTTCTACTGTTTTGATCCCCGGGAGTTTGGTTCAATTGGGCTAGATTTCCCGAAAACAGGTGCCTTTCGGGGTCAGTTTCTCCGGGAAGCCATCCAGGATCTCCGGCAAAATCTCCGCGCCAAGGGCAGTGATTTGATTGTGCGTCAGGATATCCCGGAAAAGTTAATCCCTGATTTATGTCAGCAATGGCAGATTGATGTTGTGTATTGTCACAGGGAGGTAACGGCAGAGGAAACCCGCGTTGAACGAAAACTGCGCCAAGCTCTCCAAGAACAGGGTGTTCGAGTAGAAACGTTTTGGGGAACGACCCTCCACGACCCAGGAGATTTGCCTTTTGGGATTAACGAAGTGCCGGAGGTTTTTACGCAATTTCGTAAGGATGTGGAAAAGTATGCGGCGATCGCCTCCCCAGTACCCACACCAACCCAATTGCCTCCCCTCCCCGAAACCGTTGCTCCAGGTGAGATTCCCAGTCTCCAGGATTTGGGTTTGCCGGAACCAACCATTGATCCCCGTGGTGTGCTCCCGTTCAAAGGCGGTGAAACGGCTGGTATGAAACGGCTCCAGGCTTATTTTTGGGAAGGCGATCGCCTCAAGGTTTACAAAGAAACCCGCAATGGTTTGTTAGGAGCCGATTACTCCTCAAAATTCTCACCCTGGCTCGCCCTGGGCTGTCTCTCGGCCCGTTACATTGCCGCCCAAGTCGCCGAATACGAACAAAAACGGATCGCTAACAACTCCACCTACTGGCTGATTTTTGAGCTGCTCTGGCGGGATTATTTCCGCTGGATCTGTGCCAAACACGGCAACCAAATTTTCCAACCCGAAGGTTTACAGGGGGTAAAAATTCCTTGGAAACAAGACCACGAAGCCTTTGAACTGTGGCGGACGGGCCAAACGGGGATTCCCTTCGTCGATGCCAATATGCGCGAACTCCTGTATACGGGCTTTATGTCCAACCGGGGCCGGCAAAATGTTGGTAGCTTTCTGACGAAAAATCTGGGGATTGACTGGCGCTGGGGAGCCGCTTGGTTTGAGTCGCAACTCATTGACTACGATGTGTGCAGCAACTGGGGCAATTGGAACTACACCGCTGGCGTGGGGAATGATGCGCGCGGCTTTCGCTACTTCAACATTCCCAAACAGGCCAAGGATTACGATCCCCAGGGGGACTATGTGCGCCACTGGCTTCCGGAATTGGCGACTCTTCCCGGTGAACAGATCCATCAACCCTGGCGTTTACCTGTGCAAGCGTTAGGCGATCGCCAAATTATTCTAGGGCAAACCTACCCGAAACCGATGGTTGATCTGCAAACCTCTGTCCAAGAAAACGAACACATTTACCAAAAAGCCCTGGGTCTGGCCCCTAAGTCCCAATCCCGAAAGCCCCGTAAAAATTTCAAACGCAACCAAGACATTCCCAAAGCCCGTTGGCGGCGTTAGTCAACCTAAAACGGGGCCGTTCAAAAAAACTTTTGCCTCTCCCCTTGCGTTTTAAAAAATCCCCTGTTATAGTTGTTAAGGCTTAAGGGCGTTTAGCTCAGCGGTAGAGCGCCTGCCTTACAAGCAGGATGCCACTGGTTCAAATCCAGTAACGCCCATCCTTAAGAAGAATATGCCAAGGTCACCTTCTGGGGTGGCTTTTTATTTTTCCGTGACCCATTAGGCGCAAACGTGGCCTTAACAGGGATTTAAGAAAATTTGTGTTTCCCCATGAACGGCAAACAAACTCCATATTTGTTCGCTTCTGGGGGAGCACCATGGTTAAATGTTAGTGCCGTTGTATAATAAGCGGCGAAATTAATAAAAGCAATTATTTTCGTACCGAGTTTATCTGGGCGATCGCCTTCGGGGTGACAGTGTGGCAAAGCTAAGGTTATTTACACGCCTGAGCCTCGCGAATAAACCGATTCGTCACGAGTTCCCGCCATAGATAACGGATGAGTTTAAAACATAAAATTTGCAGATCCAGAGGAAATTTATGACCAGTCAGACAGACCGTGTAGTTATTATTGGTGTTGCCGGGGACTCCGGCTGCGGAAAATCTACCTTTTTACGCCGGCTTACCGATCTGTTCGGCGAAGAGTTCATGACGGTAATCTGCCTTGATGACTACCATAGCCTTGACCGCAAAGGCCGCAAAGAAGCTGGGGTAACTGCCCTCAATCCCAAGGCCAACAACTTTGATCTCATGGCAGAGCAAATCCGTGATCTAAAGAACGGAAAGGCCATTGATAAGCCCATCTATAACCACGAAACCGGGGAAATTGACCCGCCCGAACGCATTGAACCCAACAAAGTCGTTGTGATCGAAGGGCTACATCCCCTCTACGATGCCCGGGTGCGGGAATTAGTCGATTTCGGCGTGTACCTCGACATCAGCGATGAAGTCAAAATCCAGTGGAAGATTCAACGGGACATGGCAGAACGGGGCCACACCTACGAGGATGTTCTCGCTTCAATTAATGCCCGGAAACCG
Source organism: Synechococcus sp. BDU 130192 (assembly GCF_963876085.1). Lineage (NCBI taxonomy): Bacteria > Bacillati > Cyanobacteriota > Cyanophyceae > Synechococcales > Synechococcaceae > Synechococcus > Synechococcus sp. BDU 130192. The sequence continues at coordinate 86,337 of NZ_CAWNNO010000055.1, forward strand.
GATTTCAGCGCCTATATCGAACCCCAACGGGAATTTGCCGATGTGGTGATCCAGGTGCTCCCCACTGAGCTTGTCGATGACAAAGAAGGTAAATATCTCCGGGTACGCCTCGTCCAAAAAGAAGGAGTTGCGGGCTTCGAACCAGCCTATCTCTTTGATGAAGGCTCTACGATTAACTGGCGTCCCTGTGGCCGGAAGCTCACCTGTAACTATCCCGGCATCAAGATGTACTATGGCCCCGATAACTACTTCGGGAATGAAGTTTCTGTCCTGGAAGTAGACGGGAAATTCGATAATCTCGAAGAAATGATTTACATCGAAAGCCACCTCAGCAAAACGGGCACCAAGTATTACGGTGAAATGACTGAGCTGCTTCTGAAGCACAAGGACTACCCCGGTTCTGACAATGGCACAGGTCTGTTCCAAGTGCTCGTTGGCCTCAAGATGCGCCAAACTTATGAATATCTCACCACTGGGAAAGGGGCGATCGCCGCAAGCGTATAGAAAAAATCAACACCAATAAGTAGTTGTAGGGGCCTGCCATGGTAAGCCCCTACATTTTTTTATGGCAATGACGATATATGGCGCTTTACATCTGGGATTGCAGATAGTTTTGCAGGCCAATTTTCTCGATCAGTCCCAACTGTTGCTCTAACCAGTGGGCGTGGTCTTCCTCGGTGTCGGCCAGCATCTGCCGGAGGATATCGCGGGTTTGGTAATCTTGTTCTGTCTCACAAATGGCGATCGCCCCCTTAAGATCCCCAATGACTTTGTACTCATAATCGAGGTCGTTTTGGAGCATCTCAGGCACAGTCTTACCAATGTTCAACCCATCCTGTTGGGACAGATCAGGAGTGCTTTCGAGGAACAAAATCCGCTCAATCAATCGAGATGCGTGGCCCGTCTCGTCCTGCATCTCGTGGTTAATGCGTTCATGGAGCTTCGTCAGGCCCCAGTCTAGGTACATCCGGGAATGGGTAAAATACTGATCCCGGGCTGCTAGCTCATTGCGCAGCAGTTTGTGGAGTTGTTCTAAAACGTTTTGATTACCTTTCATCGGAATTGTCTCAATACTCTAAGTGAATAAAAACATGGCCATAGCGTGGCCCATACCCTTGCCCTATCTACATCATCGACTGTAAATAGTTTTCTAAACCAGAATTTTCGATCAGCCACTGCTGGGACTCGAACCAGTCGATCTGTTCTTCGGTTTCTTCAAGAATTTCGTCCAAAAGATCACGACTGACATAATCTTGTTCTGTCTCACACAATTGGATCGCCGCTAGTAACTCATTGCGGATTGTTGTGGCGGTCGCTAGCTCATTGGCCAACATTTCTGGCACATCTTCACCAATCATCAATTTGCCAAGGCTCTGGAGGTTGGGCAAGGCCTCTAAAAACAAGATCCGTTCAATAAGACTGTCGGCCTGCTTCATGGCCTTGATGGAGTACTTATATTCTTGATCATTCAATGTCCCCAAGCCCCAATTCTTGGCCATTCTCGCGTGGAGAAAGAACTGGTTAATTGCAGTCAACTGGGACTTTAAGACTGCATTAAGCTGGGTGTTAATGCCGGATTTTCCTTGCATTTCGCCTTATTTCACTCCAAATCGGCCACCTTTACTCTAAAAAGGTGTCATAAATACTTCGGTATGTCTAGCTTAGGGCAGTTCCCAACATTGGGGGGCTTTACTCACAAAATTTTATTTTCTGATCAACTTTAGGAGAAAGAATGAGAATCTATTGCAATAATTTTCAGAATAGGGCATAGTAGGGGATGACAGTTAAATCAAGCATTTTCCCCTTGAGGTCACCATGTACGTTTGCCTTTGCCGTGGCATTACCGAAAAGCAAATCCGCCAAGCTGCGGAACAACAAAGCTGCTCTATGAAAGAGCTTTCGAGTGTGATGGGCGTCGGAATGGATTGTGGCACTTGCCTAGAATATGCCGCCCAGCTATTGCAGGATCACCATGAGCAAGGCTGTGTGAAGCAACCCTGTACTTCGAGCATTGCCTAAGATAGACAAAATTTTATTTGCAAGTCTTTCTGTTTAGATCCTTTTGTTTTAGAGAAGGTTTTGGATTTATTAAGGTATTGGATTATTAAAAAAGCCCAGTTCAGGATCAATGGCGTTTCAAGTTAGGGTGGTCAACTGCTGATAACGGGCGACGAATTGGGTAGTAGAAATTAGTTTATGGACAGTTTAAGGCGTGGTGGGGTTTTCTCTCGCTGGAGTCGGCGGCAAATTTTACAGACAGGATTAGTCGGTTTGGGAACAGGGGCGATCGCCACCTATGCCTGGCGTAAAAAAAACTCTCTTGCCCAAGCTGAAGTCAAAATTCCTCCGGTGACCTTCGACCAAGACAGCATTACCCGCAATGGCTTTGACCCGATGCAAATTTTGCGAGATTTTGACTACGGGGAAGTGAGCGAAGAAAAGGGGCAACGGGTGCGAGAATTTCACCTAGAAGCCAACAGCAGCACTATTTACCTCAATGCCGCCCTTGAATATGTGAGTTGGAATATTAATCAACGGGTGCCGGGGCCAACCCTACGGGCAACGGCGGGCGATCGCGTCCGGATTATTTTTCATAATGCCGATGGACACTCCCACACCCTCCACTTTCATGGGACTCACCCCGACACGATGGATGGGGTCAAACCAGTGCGCCATGGTCAAACTACCATCTATGAATTTGACGCAACACCCTACGGTGTCCACCTTTACCACTGCCACATTGCCCCGGTGACGCGCCACATCGGTAAAGGCTTATTTGGACTCTTTATTATTGATCCCCCCGAACCAAGACCGCCCGCTGACGAAATGGTTTTGGTGCTAGGGGGCTACGACATTAATGATGATGAAAAAAACGAATTGTATGCTTTCAACGGCATTCCCAACGTGTTCCGCGATCGCCCCATCCCCATCGTGCAAAATCAACTGGTGCGACTTTATGTCTTGAATATGATCGAATTTGATCCGGCGATTACCTTTCATATCCACGCCAACTTTTTTAAGCTCTATCGCACTGGCATGGCCATGACGCCCCACGAAGAAAGTGATGTGGTCACCATGGGCACTGCCGAACGCCACATCCTAGAGTTTGCCTATCCTTTCCCTGGTAAATATATGTTCCATCCCCACCAGGATGACATCGCTGAACATGGTTGCATGGGCTTTTTTGAAGTGTTCCCAGCCTAAATCCAAGCTTCTATTGACAATAGTCAGCAAAAACTTTAGCGTATTGCAATATTTAATTTGAAAATTATTCTTAATTAGTATGAAACCTGTAAAGCCCGTTGAATTGTTCCTAACCTTGGGTTTAGCTGTTAGCCTTGGAGCTTGTGGCACCTCCGTCCCAGACAATGGTGGGGAAGGGGGAGAAAATGCTGCCACGACAGAAACTGTAGAACAGAATAGTGCTGACCACGGGGGCGAAGGCGGAGAAGGTGGTGAAGGGGGCGAAGGTGCGAGTTCCGGCAATCCCGATGAAGACTATGCCACGACCCTCTCGTTAATGTTGGGTCATTTGATGGTGGCAGAGGAACTGATTGCGGCTGGGGAATATGAACAGGCAGAACCGCATATTGGCCACCCTGTAGAAGAGTTGTATGGTGCCATTGAGGGTCAATTGGGCGATCGCGGCGTGGCCGATTTTAAAGATGCCCTCAATAGTGCCCATGATTTGATTAAGACAGCACCGGAATCCCCCGAATTACAAACCCAACTCGATGCTTCCATTGAGGCCATCGATACAGCGCTTGCGGCTTTGGGCGAAGCAGAATTGCAGTCCCCTGAGTTTGTCCTTGGGGTCATGAATAATCTCCTCCAGGTGGCCGGGGAAGAATACGCGGCGGCGATCGCCAATAATCAGATCGTCGAAGCGGTGGAATACCAAGATTCCCGTGGTTTCGTTTTCCATAGCGAGATGCTTTATGAACAAGTTGCGGATCAACTCAGCCCGGAGACCAGAGAGGCGATCGCCACGGCTTTAGCCGATCTCAAAACCGCTTGGCCCACGGTGGAACCACCCCAAACCCCCGTGAAAACGCCCCAGGAAGTCTTAAGCCGCATTGTGGAGATTGAAGCTGCCAGTAACAGTTAATCCCAAAGTTCTGTGAATATCATTACAGTGGCCCCGGTTTTGCTGGGGCTTTTTTAAGATTTTTTGGTAAGGCAAATGTTCTTTAAAATTCCCCAGGTATTGACACCAGAGGCCCTCGAAAAAATAACCACAACCTTGACCGAAGCCGAATTTGTCGATGGCAAACTTACGGCAGGTTGGCATGCCAAACTGGTCAAAGAAAATCAACAATTGGCCAAGGCAACCCCCACGGCCCAAGCTCTAGAAGAGCAAGTGCGCCAAGCCCTCCAGAACAATGCTCTCTTTCAAACGGCGATCCGTCCCAAAACTGTCCACACCCTGCTGTTTAGCCGTTATAGCCCCGGCATGGCCTATGGTCGCCACACCGACAATGCCCTGATGAATGGGATGCGCTCGGACGTTTCATTTACCCTGTTTCTCAATGAACCTAGTGACTATGAAGGGGGAGAGCTAGTCATCGAAGGGGCAGATTCTGAACAAAGCTATAAACTGCCTGCTGGAACGGCGATCGCCTATCCTTCTACCTCGTTGCATCGGGTGAATGTAGTGACAAAAGGAACGCGCTTGGTAGCGGTGGGTTGGGTACAAAGTTGGATCCGCGATGCCCAAAAGCGGGAAATTGTATTTGATCTTGATGTCAGTCGCCGCAGCCTATTTGCCCAGAGCGGTAAAACCACAGAATTTGATCTCCTCTCGAAAAGTGTGGCGAATCTCCTGCGGCTCTGGAGTGAGTAAACAAACTCAGCCAGGATTTTATTGAAAATGAGTATCAATACTATTGACGAACTTTCCAAGTATCGATACACTTTATCTAGTTTAAATAAGAATTATTTTCATTAAAATATCCCATGAAAATTGTCCACTCCTGCGGTACAACCGACATTACCCAGCAGCTTCGCCAAGATAGCCAAGCCCCAGAGCAATCCCAAGGTAGACAGCCCCATACGGCTCCTGATCTTGCCCAATATTATTTAGCGACCCTCAGTTTAGACCATGCTTTAGCGGAGTCCTGAGGTTAGACCAGATATTTCGTTAAAACAACTTTATTTTCTCGGTATAAAAAATGATTGATTTCTTTTACTTTATGTTTGCGGCTTGCCTCGGTTTTTCGCCAGTTGATGCGGAATCACCCCGCTAGCATTCTTGCCAACTAGACTCCACAAAAGACGATCTCCCTTGTAGACTTTTACGAAAACGATTATCATTATTGTTTTCGTAAATTTAGTGTGTGGAGAATTTTGTAATGCACTCAACCCAAGGATTCGCTGCAGCGAGTTTAAGGTCTCTCATGGGACGTACCCAGCGGCGAACACACTCAGCCTGCCCGTGTTTGCGTTAGATAAACCATTGTTGTAGAAGGATGCGATCCCCAATTGAAATGAAAGCTTGATCGACACTGTTTCTTAACTTGCACAGCATACTCATCTCTTTTTATTCCGGTATATCCCAAGGGAGTAGCGTGTCAGTCTGCTCTTATCACCTTGATATTCTCATTTCTACAAGTATGGCGATCGCCGCCAGTCTACTTTCTCCACAGAAGTTTATCTCCTCTTAGTTTGCTTATAGTGAACTGATAATCAAACAAAAATGATTGTGATTATCATTCTGGGTTTGATTTCACTGTATACTCTTGTCCCTATCTGAATCCTTTTATCTAATCCTTGAGGTCTTTTGATAATGCTTTCACTAAAAAAAATATTTTTGCCGGGTCTATTCCTATGGGCATTCCAGGCTACTTCCGCACAGGCACAAGTCTTTGAAATCATTCATCCTGATGTAGATAAAGGTAAGTTCAAGCTTGAAGTACTGTCAGGGGTTACCCTTAGCGAAGTAGAAGACGATGAAGAAGCAGCTGCCTTTGAATTTGCTCTTGGCTATGGAGTCACTGATTTCTGGAAACCCACTTTTGCTATTGAGTTAGCAGATATCGAAGGCGGGAACTTAGAGGTTGAAGGCATTGAGTTCACTAACGTGTTCTTGTTTACGACAGGTGAAGAAGAGTATGGCCATGACGACGATGATGAAGAGCATGGCCATGGACACGGCGGTGCCTTTGGCCTTTTTGCAGGGCTTGAAATTCCCAATGAAGGTGGTATTGATGAAGGTGCCCTTGAAATTGGCCCTATTGGAGAAGTCACTATTGGAGACGTTAACCTTATTGGCAATCTCATAGTTGAGGTTCCTTTCAAGGACGAAGATGCAGGGTTGGCTTATGCTTTCGGTGCTTCTACCCCTGTCAGTGAATCAGTTGCATTAGGAATCGAAGCCTATGGCGCACTAGAAGAATTTTTTGGTGGAACAGAAGAGCAATCTCACTTTATTGGCCCTGCGGCTTATTTTGAGACTAGCCTCGGTAAAGACCGTGTGCTTGAACCGAGAGTTGCTTTGTTGTTTGGACTGAGTGAAGATGCGCCTGATGCAGTGTTATCGTTCAACCTTGAAATGAAGTTTTAAGCGGCAATCATATATTCAATCTTTGAATATGGGGTGCGTATTCCCTCGCTAAAAACCTTGGACTCATCCACTTAATCTAAAAAACTTTTCCTCACCCTTGATGTAGTGGCTAGAATCTATGGCTAGCCGCTTTTTTTGTCTGAAATTAATCTATGGTGAGCCCAATTTTGCCTGTGGTCGATCCAGCGGAGATCGCCTGGGCATCGGCAAAAATAGCCGCCGCAACCTGGGGTTGGGCCTGTTTTTCAAGGAGATAGCCGAGTTGATTGAGCACCGTAACTTGGGTCTGTACGTCCTGGCGATCGCGGGCCAGATGGAGTTGTTGCCGCAGGACGGTTTCTGCTGCCTGGAGATTATCCTGAGTCAAATAGGTATCAGCTAAGGCTGTGAGGGTTAAATTCAGTTGATCCCAAGTGCGAAACTGTCGATAAATCGCCTCGGCCCGGTGCCAGTGAAACAGTGCTGTTTCTAGGTTGCCTTCGCTGTGGGCCTGGCGAGCAAGTTCAAAATGACGATCCGCATCTTTACGCTGGAGTAATTTTTGTTCGGCGTTTTGTTTGCGCCCCTGACCAAAGGCTGGCACTGTCCCTAAAACCCCTACAGTGCCTAAACTTAAGAGTAAGCAGAGGGTCAGCCAAAAGGGGAAGGTTACAGTCCGGGAAGGAGCGGGCGATCGCATAAAAAATTAAACCCAAAAAATAGCGCGCTTAAAAAACCAAAGTCCTTCCATCTTAGCGGTAAATCTCGATCATCTTGCCGAGACGAAAAAGAGGTAAAGAAATTGACTTTCCTTACCCCAGGCGTTGTGTAGATTGGCCGTTCAGCGGTTAATGCCGTTGAAAAATGAAATGATATTATGAAAAACCCTGACCACGATTTTTGGAGGGCATGCAGAAACAGTTTTCTATCTGTTGTCGCAACGTTGCCTCATCTAAATCTTGGCCGATCAAGACTAACTGATTTTTTTTCGTTTCCCCAGGTTTCCATTCCGAATCATCGATCGTAAACCGCTTTCCACTCAGGTGAAACACATGGCGCAGCGGGCTTTCCTCAAACCACAGAATTCCCTTCGCCCGGAAGACATTCACGGGTAACTGATTATCTAGGAAATATTGAAACTTACGGATCGCAAAGGGTTTGTCACTTTGGAAGGAAATAGACGTAAACCCATCGTTTTCTAAATGGTTTGAGTGGTGATGATGGTGTTCGTGGTCGTGGTCATGGTCGCACTCTGGGGTGCAAACATGGTCATGATCGTGGTGGTCATGGTTATGCCCATGGTCGTGGTCGTGGTGATCGTGGCTGTGGTGGTGATGTACATGGGTATCTGCCGCATCAAAATACTTATCCGACTCAAACAGGCCCACACTGAGTAGCAACGGCAAGGGCACTTCAGACTTTTGGGTGCGCAGGAGTCTAGCCCCTTCTTTAATGTCGCGGATTCTGACTTCTAGGGCGTCAACGTCTGACTCCTCAACTAAATCTGTTTTATTCAACACGATGATGTCACCGTAGGCGATTTGGCTGTAGGCCGCTTCACTATTAAATAAATCCAAACTAAAATTGGCACAATCCACCATGGTCACAATGGAATCTAGGCGGGTTAGGTCTCGTAACTCTGTCCCCAGGAAGGTCAAGGCCACAGGTAATGGATCTGCCAGTCCCGTTGTTTCAACGACGAGATAATCAATTTTGTCACCCCGATCAAGGATTTTATGCACCGCATTCACCAGATCTTCGTTGATGGTGCAGCAGACACAGCCGTTGCTGAGTTCCACCATGTTGTCTTCGGTGGTGACAATTAGCTCATTATCAATGCCGATTTCCCCAAATTCGTTCACGAGGACAGCAGTTTTAAGTCCCTCTTGGTTGCTGAGGATGTGGTTTAGTAGTGTCGTTTTGCCGCTGCCGAGAAATCCGGTGATAATCGTTACGGGAAGGCCACTTTTACTGGCATCTAAGGTATCGGCACCTGGGGCTTGGCTACTGACTGTGGGCATAATATTTTTCACTTTCAATTAGAAAACAACTTCTTCTTATCTTACACAGTATTTTTGGCGTCTAGAGTCGGGGCGATGCTTCGGGAAAAGTTAGAAATGCGCAGAGGTGAAGGCCACGGTCAACTTGGAAAAAATGCGTCAGAGGAGAAGGGCGATATTGACCATGGCGATCGCCAAAATTAAGCGACATTAACAAACCTGTCTGGCGGAATTTGGGCCAGGGATTGAAATGTGGGTTTAGCAAAATAAAAGCCTTGGAAAAGGTTAATGCCTAGCCCTTGGAGGGTGGTTAATTCTGCTTGGGTTTCAATGCCTTCGGCAATAACCAGACTAGAGAGTTCCCCGGCAACTTGTAGTACACCTTTGACGATCGCTTGCCGCACTTTATCTTGGTCAATGCCGCGAATTAAGGCCATGTCAAGCTTGATCAAATCAGTCTGAATTTCTGATAGAAGATTTAACCCAGCATAGCCTGCCCCAAAATCATCAATGGCTGTTTTAAAACCACGGGCTCGATAATATTCAACGATTTTTCGGAGGTGGACTAAATCTGTGATTTGTTCACTTTCGGTAATCTCAAAAATAATTTGCTCAATGGGAAATCCATAGGTTTCCGCCGCTTCTAGGGTTGTGCGAATGCAGCGTTCTGGTTCATAAACGGCATTGGGTAAGAAATTAATACTCAAAAAACAGGGAATATGCAGTTCTGCGGCAAGACGAATCGCTGTGGTGCGACAGGACTGGTCAAATAAGTAGCGGTTACTGTCGTTAATGTGTTGAAAAATTGCTTGGGCTGACTCATTATTTAAACCCCGCACCAGGGCTTCATGGGCAAAAATTGTTTGGGTTTCTAGGTTGACAATGGGTTGAAAGGCCATTGTGAATTCAAAATCGAGTTTATTTCGATTCGTGCATTCTCTACATTCCATGGTGCACCTAATTTATAGGGTCTCTTAACTATCTTGGCGATGATCAATATTGAACATCAACATATTCAGCGGTTAGGGTTTGTTTCCATGAAGATCAATATTTATCCATAAAAAATCGCCTCTCTTGGATCTTAGTTCAAAAAAGGCGATTGCCAAATTGACGTCGGTTAAACGAAAGGTTTAGATACCGAGGCGTTGGTAGACCTGATCGAGGTGACGCAGTTGGAATTGTGGGTCAAAGCAGGCTGCAATCTCCTCACCAGAGAGGTGTTGGGTGATTTCCGCATCTTGCTCGACGTTGGCGCGGAAGTTCCCGCCTTCAGTGTTCCAGGCGGTGTGGGCGCAACCTTGCACAAGGCGGTAGGCATCCTCACGGGTCAAGCCTTTCTCGACGAGGGCCAGCAGTACCCGCTGACTGAAAATCACGCCGCCATAGACGTTCATGTTACGTTTCATGTTCTCTGGATACACCAAAAGATTCTTCACGAGGCTAATGGTTTCCCGCAGCATAAAATGCACGAGGATGCAGCTATCGGGCACGGCGACCCGCTCGACGGAACTGTGGGAAATGTCCCGCTCATGCCAGAGGGCAACGTTTTCGAGGGCGGCCATCGCATTCCCCCGCACCAAGCGTGCCATCCCGGTTAAACGTTCAGAACGGATCGGGTTGCGTTTGTGGGGCATCGCCGAAGAGCCTTTTTGACCCTTGGAAAAATATTCTTCGACCTCTAATACATCGGTGCGTTGGAGGTTACGAATTTCCACGGCAAAGCGTTCGATGCTGGCGGCTAACACAGCCAGTTGGTTCATGTAGTTGGCGTGGCGATCGCGGGAAATCACCTGGGTCGAAGCAGTATCGGGATCCAGGCCGAGTTTTTGACAAGCTAAAGCTTCAACGCGGGGTTCAATGTTCGCATAGGTTCCCACAGCGCCAGAGATTTGTCCCACGGCAATTTCTTTGCGCACAGCGACTAGGCGATCGCGGTTCCGGAGCATTTCTGCGAGCCAACCCGCCAGCTTAAACCCAAAGGTCATCGGTTCGGCGTGGATGCCGTGGGAACGACCTACCATGACGGTGTAGCGGTGTTGTTGGGCTTGGTAGCGAATCGCTTGGATCAGTTCTTCGACACAGGTCAGGATCAGATCAAGACTATCCACCATCTGTAGGGCGAGGGCCGTATCCAGAACATCGGAACTGGTCATGCCGAGGTGAATATAGCGTCCCGCATCGCCGACATATTCATTGACGTTGGTGAGAAAGGCGATCACATCATGGCGCACTTCTTTCTCAATTTCTAAAACCCGCGCTTCGTCGAACTGGGCTTTGGCTTTGATTTCTTCTACAGCTTCTGTGGGAATATACCCTAACTCTGCTTGCGCTTCACAGACGGCAACTTCGACTTTCAGCCAGGCCTTGAGTTTTGCTTCATTTGTCCAGAGATTCCCCATTTCGGGGAGGGTATAACGTTCAATCACGAGATGTGCCGCAGAATACAACCTAGCTATTTTACAAGGGGTTGTTCAAATTTTGGCAATGTTTTTACGGGGGTTTACGGGGGAGGCGATCGCCTTTGGGACAGAAGTCTCTCGTCGGCATTGCCCTAAAGTTCGGTTTAGACCATAAAGCGCCATCAAGCTCAAGATATGTACAGTTTCTGGCCTGCCCCCAAAGGAGGGAGTTAAGCTAAAAGTAGCCGATGTTGTTCTAAATTATCGTTGGCGATCGCCGCAGGAGTTTGTACCATGACAAACAAACTATTCACCACAGAAATCACCACGGGCGACATCACCCTCACCAGTAATGTGACCAGCGTGACGGCACGGGCCAATCGCATCTCTCGCGTGGAAGAAAAACGAGACGATCCCCGCAAAAACCCTGCTGCTATCTACATTGACCTAAGCGTTGATCACCCAGAAAAATTCCATGATGTCCTCGAAGCTACCGAAGCCGTTGATCTAGCCTTGAGCCTAAATGATGCAGTGGAAATGGGCCTATTGATGGTGGCCATGGGCCTAGAGCATAAAACCGATGCGCAAATTAAGCAGGTACTCGACCGTCTGGCGGATTTAATTGAACAGTACCGTTAGCCAAAGGTCTTTAATGTCTATGCCTTAACGGTTATTGAAAAAGTCCCAGATGATGCGGGGGAGTTCAATAATCTGTGTAATCACCTGCCCCGACTGAATCCCGAAGACCAGTTGCAACACCAGCACAATGGCCGCAATGGTCACAGCGGTTTGCACGCTGGTTTTCACGATTTTGATAAACGCGGTAAAAACTAACCAAGAAATAATCAAAGCGGCGACGATCACAATAATTTCGATCGGCATCGGTGCTCACTCTCCACAAGGTGCGATTTAGCCTGGCCTTATCCTAGGGCAAAAGGGGAAAAGATTATTGGGGAAGCTGTTTCACTTCAGCGAGCCAGCGGTCTTCGTCGGAACTATCTTTGGCGATCGCCAGATAACTATGTTCGGTGCGATCAACGATCAAAATTTTGTCGCCCCGTCGGGGAATCACCTCGGCCCAGTGGGGTAAACTCACCGGGACAGTCATCAGGTTCCGAGCCGAATCGTACACATCCGCCTGGCCAATTTTGCCAGCGACGTAATGGGGGAGAGTTTTAGAAGAGACCACCCCCAGGCACCCAATCAGGCGATCGCTGCTGACATCTTCCCCAAAGGCGGCAAACACTTTCCCCAGGGGGTAAGCCAACAGTTTCCCGATCCAGAAGGCGATCGCCCCACTCCCAAAAAAGACCACAATTCCTAAAAATCCCGTCGGTGTCCCCAGGCCCACGTTGAACATCCACCCCAACAGACCCCATAGACTCAAATCTGTGGCCAGCAGCAACATCAACGGCGCTTGCCCGAAACCAAACCAAGACAACACCGACCAGAGACCAAACCCTTCACCCTCAACCTCGGTATCCCCATCGAGATCACCATCAACGTCGGCATCTAAGTCCATATCGGCGTCGATGTCTGCATCAAAATCGGCTTCCATATCGAGATCATCGTCCCCACCCCCAGAGAAAATGACAAACAAATACAACAGGATGCCACTCCCCAGGAGCACCCAGTAGCCTAAGTTTGACGCATCAAAAATCATGGACGCACCATATCCGGGACAGAGTAAAAAATTTGCACGGGTCGCCCCCCAAATCTAGGAATTTTTTTGGCGATCGCCACCACCATAATCTAGCTCTAGACTTATTTTCCAAATTTTTGTTGCGCGCGCATCACCAGTTCCGCCGTAATTTCTTCGACTTCTTCTTCACGGGCAAGTTCTTCGATGGTTTGTCGCGCCTGGGAACGGGCATAAAAAGGAATATTTTTGTATTTGGTTTTCGCTTCTTCCGTCCAGGGGATTTCGTCAGGAAAATTAGGATAAGTCATCGTTTCAGTACCTTAGGGGGAGTTTTCTGAATCATAGCAAGGATTTCCGGGGGTTAAAAGCGCGGTTTCGTTAAATTTCTTGATATTTTTTTAGTGCAAATGTTTTTATCTCTAAGGCAAATCCCAAGTCACTTGCCATCGATTCTCTAACGGAGCGCCAGGGCGGCAATTGGCGGTTGAGATTGCGTCATATTAAAAAGATTTTTTCCATACCAACAACTCTAAAAGCTGGTTTTCATTCAGTTCTTGAATCCCCAATTGTCGGGCTTTGTCTAGTTTAGATCCGGCATTTTCGCCTGCCACAAGATAGTCAGTATTTTTGCTGACAGAACTCGTGACTTTGCCGCCGGCTGCTTTGATTTTTTCGGCAGCTTCAGTGCGTTTGAGGGTCGGTAATGTCCCTGTGATCACAAAGGTTTTACCGGAAATCTGACGATTGGTCTGGGTTTGGGCCGTCTGGGTTTGGGCAAAGGTCAAGCCCGCTTGTTGCAGCTTTTCGATCAATTGTTGATTAGCATCTACCCGGAACCAATCGACGACGGACTGGGCAATTTCTTCGCCAATGCCATAAACCCCCTGTAATTGGGCGAAGCTGGCTTTTTGGAGTTGGTCTAAAGTTGGGAAGTTTTGCGCCAAAATTTCTGCATTGACTTTCCCCACAAAGCGAATCCCCAGACCATACAAAACACGGGCATAGTCTTGAGCTTTTGAGTGGGCGATCGCCTGGATTAAATTTGCCGCTGACTTTTGCCCCATACGGGGGAGAGACTGCAACTGTTCGCTGGTTAGGTCATAAATGTCGGCGATGGATTGCACTAGACCATGCTCAATCAAAAGAATCACATTTTTTTCGCCTAAACCCTGGATATCGAGGGCGTCGCGGCCAGCCCAATGGACGAGGGAACCCCGCAAAATTGCCGGACAAGAACTATTCACACAACGGGCGACGGCTTCTCCAGAGGGGCGTACCAGGGCTGAGTTGCATTCGGGACAATGACTTGGAAATTCGTAAGGAATAGTAGCTTCTGGGCGTAAATCAACTAAAACTCGCAAAACTTCCGGGATAATTTCCCCTGCTTTGCGAATGACGACCGTATCACCGATTCTAAGATCTAATTCTTTAATGCGGTCTTCGTTGTGGAGGGTGGCCCGTTGTACCGTTGTTCCGGCTAATTGCACCGGTTCCATGACGGCCATGGGAGTGACAGCGCCTGTTCTGCCCACGTTGACGATAATATCTTTGACGGTGGTGGGGGCTTCCTCGGCGGCATATTTCAAGGCGATCGCCCAGCGGGGAAATTTTTGGGTGAAGCCCAACTCAGCCTGGAGGGAAAAGTCATTGAGTTTAACGACAACTCCATCGGTCAGGTAAGGGAGTTTTTTGCGGCCTTCATCCCATTTTTCAAAATAATTTTTTACGGCAGTTAAATTAGGGCAAAGCTCACGGTTTGGATTGACCCGAAACCCCATTTTTTTTAAAAATTCGAGGGCCTCCCATTGGCTATTTAACTGAGGGGAATTATGCGATTCTGGGAGGTGGAGGGTGTAGGCAAAAAAGTCTAACTTCCGGGCCGCAACAATCCGGGAATCGAGTTGTCGTAGGGTACCAGCGGCGGCATTTCGCGGGTTAGCAAATAGATTTTCGCCCGCTTTTTCCCGCTCTTGGTTAATCTTTTCAAAGGTCTCTAGGGGTAAAAAGGCTTCCCCCCGCACCTCCACTAAAGAGGGCGGATTATCGAGGTTTAAACGCAAGGGAATGGTGCGAATGGTACGCAGATTTTGGGTGATTTCTTCGCCTGTCACACCGTCGCCCCTGGTGGCTCCGCGCACTAAAATCCCGTTTTCGTAGGTTAAGGCGATCGCCGAGCCATCGATTTTGAGTTCGCACACATAACCGGAATCGCTGGAGATTTCTCCGGCCAACGCCCGCTGCCACCGTTGTTCCCACTGGGTCAGTTCCCCAAAGTCAAAGGCATTTTCCAGACTGTAGAGGGGAATATTATGTTTGACGCTGGTGAATTGGGTGGCGGGCTGGTCGCCGATCCGTTGGCTAGGACTGTCGGGGGTAATGAGTTCGGGATATTCTGTTTCCAGGGCCACCAGTTCCCGATAGAGCTGATCATAGACAGCATCCTCCATGAACGGCGCATCGAGGACATAGTAAGCATAGGACGCTTTTTGCAGTTGCGATCGCAGTTGGGCCAGGCGGGTTTGGGGGGCGTCGGACATGGGTTTGGGGGAAAGATTTTCAAGCCGCCATTATAGGCGATCGCCCCAGGGAAATTATTCCGTTGCCTCTGCTTCTGGGTCGGTTTCGGTGGGGACGGCTTCGAGGGCCTTGAGATCTGCGGCACTGAGTACGGCCATTTCCTTAATTTGGTCTTTGTAGGTGGCGGGGGCGAGGTTGATCGCGGTCATGAAAAAGGGTTTCGCGGCGGCTTCATTCCCTTGATTTTTTAAGACCATGGCCTTGGCGAGGACTGGCCGAAAGTCTGTTTTATTCACCGTGGCGGCTTGGTCATAGATGGCGATCGCCTCCCCGAAGCGTTTTTGGGCGACGTAAATTTGCCCCAGCATCAGTTGGATAGATGTCACTTTTTCTGGATCAATGTCAATGGTTTCGTCTTCTGTTAATTGCCCCATGTCCTTGAGGGTGGTTTGGAGCAGTTCAATTGCCCCCTCTGGCCGATTTTGTACCAGGAGCAGATCCACCATGCCCTGGAGAGCGTTGATGTGGGTCGGATCTGTCAACAGCACTTTTTTGTAAGTGGCCGCCGCTCCTTCGTAATCCTTGGCCTCCTGTTCCACCTGGCCCAGCAGGACGAGGTAATCGGGATTATCACTGTGGATTTGCGCCAGACCATCGAGGGCAGTGGCCGTTTTTTCTAAATCATTAAGCTTGAGGCTGGTATCCAAGAGACCCCGCAGCGCTTTTTCGTTATTGGGTTCTTTTTCTAACCAGATTTCATAACTTTGTTGGTCTTTTTCGAGGAGGGCGATCGCCGGATCAGGAGTTGTTTCGGGTTGCACCTTTGCCGCCGCTGCCGTCTGCCGGGCCAACATCCACTGGTCGAAGCGGGGCATCACCAAAAGTCCCCCAGCCAACAGAAATAGAAGCCCAGAAAGACCATAGACCCAGGGACGGGGACGATAGTATTTTTCGATGATGTGACTCGCCATGGCTATAGATAGTGGGGAAAACTAG
Organism: Synechococcus sp. BDU 130192; assembly: GCF_963876085.1. NCBI lineage: Bacteria > Bacillati > Cyanobacteriota > Cyanophyceae > Synechococcales > Synechococcaceae > Synechococcus > Synechococcus sp. BDU 130192. The sequence goes on from NZ_CAWNNO010000055.1 coordinate 102,432, forward strand.
AGGGATAAAAACCAGACCTAAAAGACCGAAAAAGTCAGAAGGTTGGCAAAATTTTATCTAAATTTTACTGATTTATCACCTCTGACACCCCATTGAGTACAATAGGCAGGCGCTAAACGTCTTCGTCCGTCCTATATGATCGAAGGCAGAATGCTAATTTTTATCGTGATGGCGATCGCCTACCGATGATGTTGATGTCTGATAGTTGACTATCTGGTATCGAAAACGATCTGTATTTTTTGTTAGCCCACCTAGAAAGCATTGGATAAGCCCGTGTCTGAATCTAACCATCATCTATCGTCTCCACCAGCGCCGAATCCCCATGAGGACCAGACGACCTCCCAAAAACTACGGCAACATCCCATTCCCCCCGCGAGCCATCCCCGTCAATATCGGGCCATTGGCATTGTGCGCGGCAAATATACCCCCGAAGATCCAGAGCAAATTAGTAAGGGGGCGATCGCCACAGCAGATGGCACTATCGAAGCCGTTTTATTAGGTCGTGTGATTAGCCTGATCAAAAATCACATTGACCTCAACCAAGAGCACGTTTGGGTCGTCTATCCCCGCACCCGCCAGGATGATAACCATCTCCACCTCCAGATTCTCGGCATTTGGGAGCCCGAAAACCTTGATGATCCAGAGGCCCTCACGGAGTCTATTCCCACCAGTGACCAAGTCGAAGACGGCTATTTTTCCATTCGCGGCCAGGTGGTTTTCTATGATGCCGAATCCAAAAAAGTCATCGTTAAAATTCGCCAATCCCCGAAGAAGCAAGGGGACAAGCCCAAGTTTTTCAAGATTCAACTGATCGGTGCTCTGCCGGATCGCCCCGTTAACCATTTCTACGATCTCCAGGCGAAGCTCCTCGATAATATGCTGATGATTCAAACCTGCGAAGATATTGGCTATATCAGCAGTCGTCGCAAAGGCCCCAAGCCAGGCGGAAAACCCTTTAACCGCGACAAAAGCAAACCCAGACCCGTCGCCGATCATCATACCAGTGACAGCCATGGGGCAACTGCTAGAGCGAGACCGGTGCCCCGACCCAAACCAAAGGATAGTGAGGGCTAAATCACGGTCGTTTTTAGGCTAACTTCCAGTTTCCCCCTTTGATGAAGAAAAGTCATTGGGGGTTCTTTGTTGGCTGAGTTTGGCTAGAGTATCAAAGGCGAATTTTTGCACTAGGATTTCTAGGGCCCGGGCGATCGCCGTTGCCTGGGGCGGCAGTTGATCGATGAGGGATTTGAGGTGTTGGGCCCGGGCCGCAAGGGCGGCTTGGTGAAAGGCAGTTAACCATTCAGGGGGAAATTTTTGTAAGGCCTCTGGTGTTAAGGCTGGGAGTTGTTCATCCCGTGCTTGGGGAGGATAGAGGGCCAGGTGCATCGGGTTGGCCGGGGTCGCCCCCGTGAGCTCAAAGGAAAAGCACGAACCGACTCCCGGCTGGCTACTGACGACGATTTCACCGCCCATGAGGTTGACAAATTTTTGGCTGAGAGCCAAGCCCAAACCACTGCCTTGACCCATGCAATCGCCCGCTTCTAGTTTCACAAAATTATCAAAGAGTCTGGTGAAATCTGTTTCGGCAATGCCAATCCCTGTATCCGTGACGCTAAACCGGAGACGGAGGGGATTTTGCGCCAGGGTTTTGACCATCAGTTGAACGCAGCCACTGTCGGTAAATTTGAGGGCGTTATTCAAAAGATGGAGCAGCACGGAGTGGAGTTTTGCTTGGTCGGCGTTGATATAGCGGGGCACCTGTTCGTCCCAATGGATATCAAGCTGGATATTTTTGTGCTGGATTTCGAGGGCGTACATTTGGGCGAGATCATCCAGGAGATCATGGAGATTAAACAGGTTGGGGTTTAGTTGTAGGGTGCCCTTTTCAAATTTCGCCAAGTTGAGAATATCGTTGAGCAACGCAAGGAGATGCTTCCCCGACCGATGAATGATACTGAGGTATTCCTGGTGATCCGTCGAGAGGTCTGGCGATCGCTCCATAATTTGGGTAAAGCCTAAGACCGCATTTAGGGGGGTTCTTAGTTCGTGGCTCATGCTTGTGAGGAACTGATTTTTGGCATGGTTCGCAGCCTCCGCCAATTCCTTCGCCAGTTCGAGTTGCTTATTGGCCTGCTGCCGCTGGTAATAGTTGTAGATTAAGTTCCCGGCGATCGCCAAAATATCCGCATCTTCCTTTGACCACAGCAGATGATCTACCGCTGTCGAAGAGCAAGCAATGTAACCCCAGGGTTGCCCGGTCGCATCCTGAATCGGCACCCACAATACCGCCTTAAGATCTAAGTAAGCGACCAATGTCTGTTCCGGTTTTGCCGTTTCCGGGAGGGGATGTTGGCGATCAAAGAGAATGACTTTTTGTTGCTGCCAATGGTCTAACCACCAAGGATAGGCACTGAGATCGATGGTGTTAAAGTTTTCGTCGAGGTCGAGGTGAGGGCCAGCGTGCCAACTCACAAGGCGCTCGACAGAGTTGGCCTCCATTTGGCTGATCATCACCGAAACGCGGTCTGCCTGGAAAGTACGCCCCAGTAACGCTAAAACTTTCTCTAAATTCAGCTCCGCTTCAACGACCATCAGATGGGACATCTCAGCCAGCATGGTTTCGAGCTTGAGGCGATGGCGGAGCACCTCATCAAAGTTTTTTCGCTCCGTAATATCTAGGGCAAAACCATCAATAACTAGATCGCCACTATCGACCGCATGGATATTAAAGGAGCAGTCGTAGAACCAGTGCCAATTTCCAGTAGCATCCCGGATCCGATATTCCAGCTCAAAGTTTTTCCCGGTGTGTAAGGTTTGGAGGACTTGATCGACATCGACGACATCTTCTGGGTGGATCGACCGGTGCCAGAGTTCTGGTTCATCTAGCAAACGTTGCACTTCATAGCCAAGGATCTGCTCCACCTGAGAAGAATAAAACAAACCACCCCGTTGGGGCGAATATTGGTAGATGATCGCTGGAATCCCATCAACCATTTTTTGATAGCGAGTTTGGCTCTCGGCCAGGGCGATCTCCGCCTGTTTATATTCAGTAATGTCTTCGATAATGGTCAAAAGATATTCTGGTTGGCCTTGGTTGTCATAGATATAGGAGCAGATCACCTTGACCCAAATAAAATGGCCCTGGCGGTGACGATAACGTTTTTCTAAAACAGCACTGGCAGCTTGGCGGCAATCGAGTTTAGCCCGTGCTTCACGGCAGATTTGGATATCTTCTGGATGGGTGAGTTCTTGGCAAGTGAGTTGCTGCAATTCCGCTTCACTGTAGCCACAGATCTGACAAAAGGCTTGGTTGACCAGCGAGAAATGATCCGTCCGGTCAATTTGTACGATCCCCAGGGCGGCTTGGTCGAAGATTGCCCGTAGACGGGCTTCACTGGCGGCCAAGACATTGAGGGTTTGCTGCATTGTCGTAATGTCTTGCACGGCTCCCCCTAGGAAAATGGGTTGTCCCTGCTCGTCCCGGGTCAGTTCGTGGTAATCCTTGAGATAACGCACTTCGCCGGCGGGAGTAATAATGCGATATGCAGAACTGGGTAGTTGTTGACCGCTAAAGAGACTTTCAATACTGGCCTTTATGCGATCGCGGTCGTCGGGGTGAAGCCGCTCAAAAAAGGTTTCCGCATTGGGTTGAATTTCACCAGGGGCAAAGCCAAAGATCTGAAATGTTTCTGGAGACCAATAGATTTGATCGGTGCGGATATCCCATTCCCAAACGCCAATATGGGCGATCGCCTGGGCTTGGGCAAGGCGGGCTTGACTCGCGGCGAGGGCTTGGGTGCGTTGCTCAATGAGATCTTCGAGGTGGGTTTGATAACGGTTGACCTGTTGGGCCAGGTGATTACGGGCGGTCACATCCGTCAAGACCACCAACAGGCGAGAGTGATGGTTTGTTTGTTCGCAGACAGCCGCCAACTCCACTTCTAAAATGTCGCCATTTTTCTTGATGAACTGATAGGCATCATCTTCTACAGAGCCCTGGGTGGTTAGGGTAGGCAGGAGGACTTGTTCTGCTTTATGGCGGGAGACTGGCGTCAGAAAATCAGTGACATTGCAGCCAATGACTTGCCGCCGTTCATAACCCAGCACCTGCAACCAACGATCACTGACCGCAAGGATTTGCCCCGTTGCATCCATCGAATGCAACATTGCCGGCGTTTTTTCGTAATAGTGGATGGCCTGTTGGTCTAATTCGAAGGCGATCGCCTTTTTCTCGGAAATATCAATGATCACCCCATCGAGCCAAAGCAGATTTCCCTGGTCATCAAAGACCCCTTGGCCCCGTTCATCAACCCATCTCACCGTGCCATCGCGATGTTTGAGGCGGTATTCGAGGGCGAAGGGTTTTTTCTCCTGTACTTTCCGCTCAATAATTTGGCGCACAAAGGCCCGATCATTGGGGTGGATGAGGCTGGCATAGTGGCGATCGCCCCCCGGTAAAAAATCAGCCGCAGGATATCCAAGCAATTGCTCAATGGTTTCGCTGAAATAGATCCCGTGCCATTCCGCCGTATTTAAACAGCGGTACACCGTGCCCGGAATATTTTGAATCAACGTTTGGAGGCGATCGCCCTGGAAATCGCCTAAAGGTGCTGCCGAGAGTGTCCCCTGAGTTCGGCCCAATATCATCCGTAGGGCAACCCGCAGCGTATGTACCAAAAGCGGCCCCGTCAGCTCAGACCACAAAAAACAATCTAAAACCCCAAGGCGCAGCATTTCATCCTGGAGTGCTGCCTCATCGGTCAACCCAATCCAAGGCCACCGTTGCACCACCTCGGCATGGTCAACCAAATAAGTCAGCGGTGCATCACTGAGATAAAGATCATGGTGACCCAAACTTTGCAGCGCAGACGCCGCCGTCAAATCAAGCCAAACCAGTTGGAAATCTTCAGCCTGCTCCTCTACCAAAAGCGTTTGCAGCCGTTGGTAAACGTTAATATCCGTTGATAAAACCGCGACACTATAATGAGAAGCAACCATAGGGCGACAGGCACTGTAGCATTTTTAAACGAGATCTGTTTATCCTGACGAAGGCGAGGCTATGGCTCCATAGCAACCCTTGTTCTCTATCCTAAATGTTTCCCAATAACCGTGGATTATCTTCAGTTTTTTCAACACACAGAACGGCAGCGGGTGAGCGATGGTCAACTGACACCATTAATCCCGTCCGGTTTGACTCGCCCCCTAATGGTGCTGATCCTATCCCAACTCGGCGATTTTGACAGTCTTGAGTATGCTTGGTGGCTCCAAAAGGATGCTGATTTCTGTCGCGGGGTAGATTATGTGGCAGTGGGCATTGGCGATCGCCGTTCTGGTCAAAAATTTTGTGACTATACGGGTTTCCCGGCCGAGAAATTATTCATCGATCCCAATGCAACCATTCATCAGGAACTGGGCCTATATCGCGGGTTAACCTGGAAAATTCCCGGACTCAAAGCAGGACAAAATGCTTGGGTAAATCTGATGCTGATGTGTGCTGGCATTGGCAGCCCAGGTACTCTCAAGGAAGTTTTGCGGGGTTATACGGGGGATAAAAAAGCGCCCCAACTGTTTGCCGATGATGAAGTCGTTAAAGCGGCTCCTTTACCAGCTCTCAAGGGAGAATTTTTTGCGGCGGCTGGGGGAAAAGGCTTTCAGCGGCCCTTAGAATTGGCAACTTTGCGCCTGCGAAATATGGCTGAAGTCCTCGGTAATTGGTCTACCTATGTGCCCGATGCCCAGTACATGACCCAACGGGGAGCGACATTCCTCTTTGCTGCCGATGGCACGCTGCAATATGAACACTTCGACCAAAATATTCTAGGGTTTGCGGCGAATATGAGTCGGCCTTTGACCTTCCTGGAAACCCTGCCTGCGGTGCAGCGAGTGGCCTAGGTGAATTACCAGTTTCGCTTTGCCCCCTACCGCCGCCCCTTTAAAACGCCTCTGCAAACTCACCATGGTTTGTGGACGGTGCGGGAGGGCATTATTCTGTCGCTCCGGGATGAAGTGGGACAGATTACCCAGGGGGAAATAGCGCCTTTGCCGTGGTTTGGGACAGAAACCCTTGAGGAGGCGATCGCCTTTTGTGCTGCCTTTGGGGAAAACATTACTGATGGGCAAATTGCGGCGATGCCCGATGCCCTGCCAGCCTGTCAATTCGGTTTTGAGACGGCCCAACTTAATCTTGCCAGTACCGAAAATTTAGCTCCTCTACACCCTATAAAATTCTGTCAGTTAATCCGGCGATCGCCCACCCTGTTCCAAGACCTACAAACTTTACTACAACAAGGATTTCGCACCTTTAAACTGAAAATTGCCCTGGATACACCCGCAACAGAAATCGCCCTCTGCCAGCAGATCCTGGAAACCTTGCCCGCCGATGGTCGGTTGCGCCTCGATGCCAATGGCGGTTTAACCCTAGAACAAGCAAAGCAATGGTTAGATTGGGGGGAAGCCCAGGCAAAACTAGAATTTATCGAGCAACCCCTAGCTCCCAAGTCTTTTTCTGATTTATTACAGCTAAACGCAGAATTTCAGACCCAAATCGCCCTGGATGAGTCCGTTTCCCAGATCGCTTCTTTAAAACATTGTTACCGCCAAGGGTGGCGCGGTGTCTTTGTGATCAAATTGGCGATCGCCGGCTTTCCGTCCCGTCTTCAAGATTTCTGTCAAACTAAAAAGCTGAATTTTGTACTCTCTACTGTTTTTGAAACGGCAGTCGGCCAACGGGCACTTTTGAATTTTTCTCAGGATTTTGTCCAGTCCCGACGAGCCTTGGGTATGGGCGGCACCCAGTGGATTTGATGTTACGATGCTGAATATCCGTTTCCAACACCTGTAATGATTATGAATATTGCAGATTTGCATCCGAAATATGTCACAGATTCAAGCGGGAAACAAACAGAAGTCATTTTACCCATCCGAGAATTTGAAGCGCTACTTGAAGAGCTTGAAGACCTTGCCATCGTCATTCAGCGGCAACAAGAAGAAACAACAGAACATCAAGTATTTATCGAAGAATTAAAAGCTGATGGACTCCTACCAAATTAGCTGGAAAGCTTCAGCAAAAAAAGAACTTCGAAAAATTCAACCCCAGATTATTCCAGAAATTATTAAAGCTGTTGAATCTTTAGCGGCTGATCCCTATCCTAATGGTTGTAAAAAAATGGCTGGGATGTCTTCAACTTATCGTATTCGCAAAGGCAATTACCGCATTATTTATTCTGTCTTAAAAAATGCATTAATCATTGAAATTATTCGTGTTGGTCATCGCCAAAATGTTTATGAATAAGTAGAAACGACTCTTTGTTGATAAAAACTTAGGCGATCGCCTCTGGTTCGAGGTCAATCTGGTGGATTTGGCAAAATTAATAAATTTCTCGTTTGGCTTGTTTCCCCTGTGCAACCTGGATACGGTGTTTGAACTGCCGATTGATATCTGCTTGATTTTCGGTCTTCAATCATCCTGACGGCGATCGCGTTACAGTTCGTCACAAAAGCTCCCTTTTCGGTAATCCTTTCCATTACGCTGACAAATACTGTTCTTTGATCGACTCTGCTGCCCATGACTGCCCAAATTCCTGCCCACAAGAAAGCGAAAGGTTTACCCCGGGGAAGTGTCCGTCCGGCCAAGGCCCTGTGTAGTGACTGTGGTCTCTGTGATACCCATTTTATCCACTATGTTAAAGAAGCCTGTGCTTTTCTGAACCAGCAGTTTGACAAGCTCGAAACCAAAGTTCATGGCCGCAAGCGGGATCTAGACCAAGAGCAGGAAATGTATTTTGGCGTGCATCAAAAAATGGTCGCCGCCCGGAAAACGGAACCCATCGAAGGGGCGCAATGGACGGGGATTGTCAGTTCCCTCGCCTGCAAAATGCTTGAAGAGAAATTGGTAGAAGGCGTGGTCTGTGTGCAGAGTTCCCCTGATGATCGCTTTCAGCCGATGCCGATCATCGCCACTACCCCAGAGGAAATCCTCGCCGCCCGTGTCAACAAGCCAACCCTGTCGCCCAACTTGACGATCCTAGAGCAGATTGAACAGGGGGAATTTAAGAAACTATTGGTGATCGGTGTGGGTTGCCAGATCCAAGCTTTGCGGGCAGTACAGGATAAATTGGGCCTCGAAAAACTTTATGTTTTGGGCTTGCCCTGTGTGGATAATGTTACTCGCGCGGGTTTGCAAAAATTCCTCGATACCACCAGTCGCTCCCCGGAAACGGTGGTTTACTACGAGTTCATGCAGGATTTTAAGGTGCATTTTAAGCATGAGGATGGTTCGACGGAAACAGTCCCCTTCTTTGGTTTAAAAACCAATCAACTGAAGGATGTGTTTGCACCGTCTTGTATGAGTTGCTTTGACTATACCAACGGTTTAGCGGATCTCGTGGTGGGTTACATGGGCGCACCATTTGGTTGGCAGTGGATGGTGGTGCGCAACGAAACAGGCCAGGAAATGTTTGATCTCGTCGCCGATCAAATTGAAACGCAGCCGGTTAGTTCTAAAGGCGATCGCCGCGCCGCTGTGCAAAATAGTATTCCTGCCTATGACAAAGGCGTTACTCTACCAATGTGGGCCGCGAAACTGATGGGAGTTGTGATCGAAAAAATTGGCCCGAAGGGTTTAGAGTACGCAAAATTTTCCATTGATTCTCACTTTACGCGGAACTATCTCTATACCCGCCGCAACTATCCAGACAAGCTGGAAGCCCATGTGCCAGAGTTTGCGAAAAAAATCGTCGCCCAGTACGAACTGCCTAAAGACTAGGGGCTATTTCCCCCTCCAGAAGCGGTACCAATTCATTTGGGAATTCTGTTACAGTGAGGGGGACGTTTGGTTTTATAAAGTTTTATGTCAGGTTGGCTAGAGCACAGCGTACAGGTAGAAGTTGACGCCCCCATCGATCTCGTTTGGGAACTCTGGTCAGATCTCGAACAAATGCCCCAGTGGATGAAATGGATTGATTCTGTCGCCATCCTCAAGGATGACCCAGATCTGTCCCGCTGGAAATTGGCCAGTGGCTCCTTTGAATTTACCTGGCTCTCTCGGATCACAAAGGTTGTTAAGCACCAAATTATTCAGTGGGAATCCGTTGATGGCCTGCCGAATCGGGGGGCGATCCGTTTCTATGACCGCCATGGCAAAACCATTGTTCGCCTCAGCATTGCCTATGATATCCCTGGTATTTTGGGACAGGTCATGGACAATCTCTTTTTAGGCCGGGTCGTGGAATCAACCATCCAAGCCGATCTCCACCGTTTTCGGGACTATGTTAAAAATCTTCAGGAACAATCGCCCACCTCTGTCTAGATCCCTGGAGTGTTTCATCAATTCAGCCAGATGTAGCTATGGGTTTTGCAAGAAAGTTGTGATTCGATCTGCAACTTGGTGCTGAGCGGCACAGGATTGGTAGGACATTAGCCGCGATCGCCCACCTGACTTCAAGCAAACATTGGTGCTACAAGGCCGCCCTCGGCGCACATTTCGGATTACGGTTACAGTGTCGATGTCATTGATGGAGTAGATGAGGGACTGCTGCTGACCTAAACTATTGCGACGAAGAATGCTTAGCTGTGCTGCGGTGCGGTCTATTAAGCAGGCGTAGGGAATTTTTTCTAAAAAGCAATAAACTGCGACCACTATTGACAGTACTAGAAAAAAAAAGCTTTCGCCCCCTCCTGCCATCAGTACTAATCCTAGGGAAAGTAACGCCGTAATGACAAATACGATTCCTAAGGTTGCTTGGGCCGTACATTCTTCTGGAAATTCGATATGTAGTTGGCGGGGAGTGCTTTTTAGGATGCGCATGGTGGATTTGTCATCTCACTAGGGCTTGGAGATTAGGATTCAATGACAAACCTTAGTTTTCTGTCCCTTTTGGTTCTTCCTGATGGATCACTTTCGCCCGATGCAAAAGGCGATCGCCTTGGCGGTAGCCCGCATTTTGAATCACCACCGCATCCCCTGGGCCGACATCACCGTGATTTTTCACCAATTGATGCTCTTGGGGGTCATAGTCCACAATTTCGCCGACGGTGCCGATGGGAGTCACGTCCCAGCTCGCCAGGAGTTGCTCAAAGGGTTGTGTGAGGGCCACCAGGGTTCTAGCGGGGAACTGGGCATTGTCTTGGGCGGCCTTCGCTGCGGCAGACCATTGCAACAGCCAAGCTTCGAGGATATCCAGGGCTTCCTGTTGCCAACGTTGCTCATTTTGCGCTTGTTGGCTGTCGAGTTGGGTTTCTAGGCGGGCATACTCGGCTTTGAGGGTTTCTTCCTGCTGGGCCTGGGCTTCGGCTTGGTCGGTTAACTGTTGTTGGAGGTGATCGATTTTATCGGTATATTCCTGCTGCTGGGCTTGGAGATGGTGTTGGAGCTGCTCGATTTCCTCGGCGTGGTTGATGGCCTGGGTTTCTAGTTGGGCGCGGAGGCGATCGCCTTCTGCTTGAAGTGCTTCGAGTTCGACGGGGTCAACGCCAGTCGCTTGGGTCGTTTTGGGGGTAAATTCTAACGGCTGAATCCCTGTGGGCAGAAATAGAGCGAGAAATTCATCCACCGATTGATCGAAATATTGAGCCAATTTCACCACGGCTTCGACGGGGATGCTATGAATGAGCCCAGCTTGCAGTCGGTAAATTTGCCGCGCTGCGACCCGCGAATAGGCCGCCAGTTGAATGACATCGCTCACATTGGCTTGGGCCATGAGGGTTTGGAGTTGGGCAGCGTGGGGATGGCTCATGGGGAGGGGCAGTTTCGTCTGTAGGGATACTCTGGCATTCTCACCCATGGCTAAGAAGGGATGCAGCCTTTTTTATTAAATCGTTAAAAAATCACGATTTTGGGGTGTTTGTCGGGGCATTTTCGCTGCGGGATGAAAAAATCTTGATATGCTGTTTCCTTGATGCTTGTCCTGTTGAGAAAAGCGATGAATCTTAAGCGCATTTGGGCGATCGCCAGTAATTGTTTTCGAGAAGTGATCCGCGATCGCATTTTGTATTTTTTGGGATTTTACGGCCTGGTGTTTGCCCTGGCGGTACGGATTTTACCCGATGTGTCGGCGACGGCAGGGGCGAAGATCGTCGTGGATTTTGGCCTGGGGATGATCGGTATCTTGAGTGTGCTGGTGGCTATTTTTGTCGGCACAGGCTTGGTCAACAAAGAAATTGAAAAACGCACAATCCTGGTGCTGATCCCCAAACCGATTAGCCGCGCCGAACTGATTGTCGGGAAGCATCTGGGGCTGTCGGCGGTGGTGGCGGTGATGTTAGTTGCCATGGGAATTATTTATTTCGCGCTTTTGGCCTGGTCACAAAGTATGATGCCGCTGTTGTGGCAGGACTCAACGGTGCCGCTGGGGCCAATCTCCCTTTCCCTCGGTTATTTATTGATTGAGCTAATGCTGATCATTGCCGTGGCGATCGCCTTTGGGGTATTTACCAGTTCTCTGTTGGCGACCTTGTTCTCCTTTGGGATTTACCTGATGGGCCACTTCAGCACCGATTTAGTGAAATTAGGGGAATTGAGCCAAAATGCCGGAGTTCAGTGGATCACCGAAAATCTCTATAAAGTTTTGCCGGATTTATCGCGTCTAAATTTCCGTAATGAGGTGGTTTATGGGGTGGTTCCCGATGGCCAAACCCTACTACTCAGCGCGATTTATGGCCTTGTCTATGTAATTTTGCTCCAGGCGATCGCCATCTTTATTTTCAGTCGGCGGCAATTTTAATCAGGTTTGATTCCCCATTACGCCTGCTTCCCCGTTCAAGACTGCAAGCGCCACCCTTTAATTTCCTTCTGGCGAGCCCGGGCGACAACGAGGCAATCATTATCCACATCCTTGGTGATTGTTGAACCTGCCGCAATGGTCACATCTTCGCCGATGGTGATGGGCGCAACCAGGACGCTATTGGCTCCGGTTTTACTGCGATCGCCAATCACTGTTTGATGCTTATTCACACCGTCATAGTTTGCTGTGATCGTCCCAGCGCCGATATTGACCTTTGCTCCTAGGGTGGCATCGCCGATATAGGAGAGGTGGGCCATGTTGGTATTGTTGCCGATGGTCGATTTTTTGACCTCCACGAAATTCCCAATCCGGCATTGCTCCCCAACCTTAGCCTGGCCGCGAATGTGCGTATAGGGGCCAATTTGGGTATTCCCCCCCACCTGGCTATCACTCACCACGCTGTAGAGAATTGTTGTATTGGCTTCAATGACGCTATTTTCAATCAAGCTGCCCGGCCCTAGGCGGCAACCAGTCTTGATCAAACTATTGCCCCGCAGATGGGTTTGGGGTTCGATCAGCACATCTGGTTCGAGCTGCACGGTGTCGTCAATGGTGACTGTATCGGGCTGGTGGATCATGACCCCGGCCTTCATCCATTTTTCCTTGATGCGGTCTTGCAAAATTTCGTAGGCTGCCGAAAGCTGAAAACGGTCATTAATACCGCTAATTTCTTGGAAATCCGCCACATCCATCGCCATCACTTTATCGCAATGGAGAATAACGTCCGTGAGGTAATATTCCTGTTGATCGTTGTTGGTGGTTAATTTGGGTAGCGCCTCGGCCAACACCCCCCACTTAAAACAGTAGACACCCGCATTGATCCGATTATTCTTGCGCTGGGCATCGTTGCAGTCGCGATGTTCGACGATTTGGGTGACCAGGTTGTCACCATCGCAAAACACACGACCATAACCCGTGGGATTTGGCAGTTGGGCCGTTAATAGAGTTGCGTCATTATTATTTTTCTGGTGGGTTTTAACGAGATCTGCAATGGTTTCGGGGCGGAGTAGCGGTACGTCGCCATTGAGAATCACGACATCGCCCGCAAAATCCTTGAGAGGTTCGAGGAGCTGTTGGACAGCGTGACCGGTGCCGAGTTGTTCCGTTTGTTCAACAAATTCTAGGTGGGGCAAATGGGCCAGGGCCGTTTTTACCTCAGCCGCGCGGTAACCGACAATGGTGCAAATTCGTTCTGGTTTAATGAGGGCACAACTTTCAATCACCCGTTCCACGAGCGATCGCCCGCCGAGGGGATGAAGGACTTTCGGGAGATCCGACTTCATCCGTGTACCTTTGCCTGCTGCCAAAATTGCTACCGCTACCATTGCCTTTGCTGTGTTCGATTGACTGACATCGTTTCAGTGTGGAGTATATCGTATTGTTTGGGACTTCCGGCATCGGTGCCGGAGAAGATTCTTGTTTACACCCAAAAACCTGGGGGCTGAAGCGGTTACCGGATTAGTGCTAAATTTCTCAAACGTTCTTTTCCAGTGAATTTTTATGTTCCTCGCACCGACCCCAAGCCGCACTGCTCCCTACACCTCAATGCTGATCATCCCCACAGGGATCGGCGCGAAAATTGGTGGCTATGCGGGGGACGGGATTCCCATTGCACGGCTGATGGCCCAGGTGTGCGATCGCCTGATTACCCACCCCAACGTGTTAAACGGGGCGCAACTGTTTTGGCCCATGGCGAATACGTTTTATGTAGAAGGCTATGGCCTCGATCAATTCGCTGCGGGGAACTGGGGGTTACGACCCGTGCGACAAAATAAAGTGGGATTACTCCTCGATCAAGGCATTGAAGCAGAATTAAAAACCCGCCATATCCAGGGGGCCGAAGCTTGCCGCGCGACCTTAGGTTTGCCGATCACAGATTATGTTGTGACGGATGCGCCCTTGAATGTCACCCTCAAAGTTTCGGAAACGAGGGTCAGTTGGGGGACGATTGAAAATGTGGGCAGTTTGTTGCGGGCGGCGGAAAAACTAATTACCCAGGCCAAAGTAGAGGCGATCGCCGTTGTGGCTCGCTTTCCTGACGATGAAGATAGTGAGTTACTTGCCCAGTATCGCCAGGGATCTGGGGTCGATGCCCTCGCGGGTGCTGAAGCAGTGATTTCCCACCTGCTCGTGAAAAAATTTCAGATTCCCTGCGCCCATGCCCCAGCTTTATCGCCTTTACCCATTGAACCGGAACTTTCCCCAAAAGCTGCTGCCGAGGAATTAGGCTACACTTTTTTGCCCTGTATCCTGGCCGGGTTGAGCTACGCGCCCCAATTTGTGACAAAAGGCGATCGCCAAGCCGGGGAGATCTGGGCGGATCAGGTCGATAGCCTAGTGATCCCCGCCAGTGCCTGTGGCGGTAGTGCCGTTTTGAGCCTCGCCCAGACCCAAACATTGATCATTGCTGTAAACGAAAATGACACTGCATTAAGCATTTTTCCAGAATCCGTTGGGATTAAAGCCCGTCGGGTAGACTCATACTTGGAGGCAATTGGGATCATGGTCGCCCACCGTGCCGGATTAGATTTTTCGAGTCTGCGACCCACTGTGCCCCCCCTCAATGCAATCTAGATCGATATTTATTGTGAATCAATCCAACCAACCGCCCTTAGAACCGTTATCCCGCCAACAGGTGCTCCTTCTTATGGGGATCACTGCGCTGTTGTTGTTTATTGTGGGAAATCTCTGGCGGTTAATCGGCAATGTAGAACTTTTGGCCTGGGAATTTTCGGGACTGGCTCTTATCCAGGGGGTGGCGATCGCCTTGGGGATCATTGTCGCCAGCAGTCTCCTCTACGCTGTCTGGGCGGAATACCGTCGCAGTGTCGATACTTACCTTGAATTTGTCCTCAAACCCCTGGCCGTGCCCGATGCCATTTGGTTGGGACTGTTGCCGGGACTGAGTGAAGAATTTCTGTTTCGGGGGATTATGCTACCGGGCTTGGGCTTGGGTTGGGGTGCCCTCTGTTTATCGAGCTTGATTTTTGGGGTACTCCACATCAGCGGCGCCCAGCAATGGTCCTACGCTGTTTGGGCGACGGTAATTGGGTTTATTCTCGGTTACAGTGCGATCGCCACCGGAAATTTACTTGTGCCTGTGATTGCCCATATCGTGACAAACTTCACCTCAAGCCTGATTTGGAAGCTCCGCCACGAAGCACCCTAGCCTTGGGCGGCAAAAATTGAGCAAAAAAAATACAGGACTTGCACCCGCCACGCCGTCTTACCTCAGCTTCTGACCTGGAAAATCCAGGGGGGAAGAACAGCTCTCAGCTTTCGTTTCCGAGTACAAGCTCGGTTTACTGCCGCGAGAACTTAATCGGCTTCCCAATTAGCTCAAGCATAGATCAACAAACAATATTGGTAGTCACCAACGCGGTAGGCTTGATCCTGTTAGAAGTCATCTTAAAGGATTTTTTTATCCTTATGCAACCGTACAAAGTTCGGCGATCGCCACCGGACTATCCACCTTGACAGAAAGGGTCAGACGCTCTTTGGGATTGTTTTGTACCCGCTCAATGGTGAAGGCTTTCCCACCATAGATTTGAGTTAAGGCAGCACTGAGATCTGCTTTCACCGCCGCAAATCCTTCATCGGTATTTGGCCCGTTCAGGCGGTCATTGCTGATGTAGAGAAATTCATTGCCCTTGAGGGTAATCTCTGTTTCTTGTTCAAGCAAGCTCCCAAATTTAGCCGCCGACTGGACTAAATCGGCGATCGCCTCGGTGTGGGGTTGATTTTCCACGCTACTCCAGCGCCGCTGGGCATATAGGCCATAACCCCCTTGGTGCTCCATCATGTAGTTGATTTCGTAGGTGACGAGCATAATCCCTGGGCCGTCGGGCACATGGCGGTAGTCCACCACATCAATTAAGGTGCCCCCAATTTTTTCATCCCGGATCCATCCTTGAAAAACGCCAATTAACGATGCCTCATCAAAACCAGCGGGCATTTGGGCCGGGAATTTTACACAAAAACGTTCAATATACACAAGCTTTTTTACTTTTCAGTGACGACTTAGACAATAATTGCTTCGAGCAACATTAAAGCAGATCAAGGCGGACATAAATGGGGTGAGCAACTTTGCCCACCCGGTTTTCTCTGAGGAACCTAACGCAGCATTGTGCCGTTTAGTTGATGCCAAATCCTTGCTTCAGGAGCCATTGCTTAAAGCTCACTGGGCTGGTAATCCCTGCCTCGATCATCCGACCGTTGCAAGCGTGGGCCGCTTCAATAAAGAGACGGGATTCTTCCACCAAGCGCTGGGACTGTTCAAGGCTGGCGGCTTTGTCTTTATGCTTCAGGGCGGAGAAGAAGAACTGGGCAAATTTCCCCTTGGCAAAGGGATCAAAGAACAGTTCCGTATCGTAGAAATACTTGCGGAACTCGGCACTCACCACTTCTGGATCATCGCTAATATCGATGTTCTGGAATTTCAACAGGGCCTGGGCCGCACTAACCATGGCGGCGATCGCTTTATCCGCCGCCAGTTGAACATCCCCATTTTGCGGATTGTCAAGCAGCACCGTTGCATCAAAGTGGAGACTTTCTGCGTCGGCCATACTAAAGTCCGTGAGGGTGACCACTTCTCCAGCACATTCACCGACACCAATATCCCCAAGGGTAAATTCGCGGGTATCGGCCCAGTCAGAATAGAACGAAGGATCTTCTTCGTAGCTAGGCACTTCCGTGAAGGGCTGGAGTCGCTCCTTCATTTCCTTACGGCCAATGCGGTTGAAAAATTCTGTAAATTTCTCATTCTCCAGGCGTTCCTGCATGAACGTATCAATGAGAAATTCCACCACATCGGGAATCCGTTTCGAGGGCAAAACCCCCATGGATTTGCCGTAGGTAGATGCATTATTCGCCCATTCCCCACCCAGTACCAGGTTAAAGTGGGGCACCCGTCGCCGTTGCACCTGACGACTAGAGCCATAGAAACCAATTTCTGCCACCATGTGCTGGGAGCAGGAGTTGAAACAGCCACTAATCTTGACGCGGATATCCTTGACCGCCTGGTCATACTGCCAACCCTTGAGGGCCATGCGACGCCGTAATTCCCCAGCTAAACCGCGAGAACTACCGATCCCCAATTTGCAGGTATCTGTACCCGGGCAAGCGGTAATGTCAATGATCGAATGGGCACCACCACTATGGAGGTTAATCGCCTTGAGATCCGCATAGAGGGCGGGAAGATCTGCTTCATGTACCCAACGGATCAAGATATTCTGCTCAACGGTTGTCCGTACCGTGTCATTGGTATATTTGCGGACGATATCAGCCAGACCCCGGAATTGGGGCGAAGTAGCATCTCCTAGGGGCAGAGAAACCGCGACGGTATAGAAGCCCGCTTGCCGTTGGGGATAGAGATTGGTGGTTTTCCACTTGGTAAATTCTTCCCCGTGATCAAAAGTTTGATCTGCGGCTACGGGGGCAGGCTTCCCTTTTTCTTCGTAGGCAGTGAGGCGCTCAACCCAGGCTGTCCAACCGGGATCAGCTTCGAGAGTCGCCCGTTCTTCGGTAACCAGACGTTTAAATTCTTCTAGGCCCAGTTTCTGCACGAGGAACTTAATCCGGGCTTTGTTGCGGTTTTTCTTTTCCCCAAGGCGGGCAAAGACGCGGAAGATGGCCTGGGAGAGGGGGAAAATTTCCTCAAGGGGCACAAAATCTTCAAAGAGTTTCGCCAGGAAGGGTACAGAACCTAAGCCGCCACCGACATAAACTTTGAACCCTTTGACAATTTCACCATCAATTTCTTTGGTTTTAGCGATGAACCCAAGGTCATGCATGGAAGTCAGACCACAGGGATGATCTTCACAACCAGAGAAGGCGATCTTTAGTTTGCGGCCAAAATCCTGGATATCCCGGTGACCGAGGAAAAAGTCCGTTAGTTCTTGGGCATGGCCTGTGACATCAAAGACTTCGTCGTGGCAAACACCAGCGAGGGGACAAGCGGTAACGTTGCGTACGGAGTTACCACAGGCTTCCCGTACCGTAATACCCACTGCCGCTAGGCGACGGTGCATATCCGGGACATTATCGAGGGAAATGAAGTGGAGTTGGATGTCCTGGCGGGTAGTGATGTGGAGAATGTTGTCGGAATATTCTTCGCAAATGTCAGCGAGAACATCCATTTGTTCGGCGGTCATCCCCCCATAGGGAATTTTGATCCGCTGCATGCCTGGGGCCTGCCATTTGGTATCGGGGCCTTTGGTGAGTTCTGTTTTGGGAAAAGGAATTGCTTTGGCTTTGACCCCATCATTCCGGAAGCCGTTATCGTAACGCTGACCGTAGGCGCCCCGACGAAGACGCAGTTCGGCAAACACTTTTTCGTCGAGTTTGTCCTGGCAGCGGAGGGCCATTTGGTTTTCAAAGGTGTCAATTTCTTCGGCCATCTGGGGCGGAATGCGATCGCCAAGGACCTCTTTCCAAGTTTTGGGAGTTGTCGTCGTGGTCATAGGGTGTTCTTCTTCTGTAGGAGCTAATTCGGATTGGCCTGGAATGGTTTAAGGGTCAGGCCCGCAATATCGATAAAAATTACTCGGATGTACTATGGTGACACAAAATTTCGGTGATCCGAGCAAGTCCGATAAAATCTGTAATTTTGTGGCAGGAAATCATAGGGGCGCAGATTGGGCATTTTGGAAGGGTTTAACGAGCCAGCGGACAAAGCGATAAATGTAGGTGAAAATCACAGGTACGACGATCAAAGTCAAAACGGTGGAGGTACTAAAGCCCCCAATCACGGCGATCGCCATCGGACTCCGGGTCGCACCGTCGGCTCCCAACTCGAGGGCAATGGGCAACATCCCGGCAATGGTCGAGAGGGATGTCATACAGATGGGCCGTAACCGGGAGACCCCAGCTTCGACGAGGGATTTTTTCAGGGTTTTACCTTCCCGTAGGCCAGAGAGGGTAAAGTCCACCAGTAAGATTGCGTTTTTTGTCACCAGACCCATCAACAACACAATGCCAATCAGGGCAAATAAACCCAGTTCCTTTTGGGTAATCATCAGCCCCAACAAAGCCCCCCCAATGGAGAGAGGCAAAGCGGTTAGAATCCCAAAGGGATAGAGGAAGTTGTTGTAAAGCAGCACCAGAATTGCATAGATGCACAGGACAGCCGCCCCCAACGCCGTGAGGAAACGGCTAAAAATATCGCGCATAATTTCTGCGTCGCCCGCGGGTTCAATAGTCACGCCAGAAGGTAAGGGGCTCATCACCGGTAAGGCATTCACAGCAGCAAAGGCATCCCCTAGAGACGTTCCTTCTAGGTTGGCACCCACTTCCACTTGACGGAAGCGATTAAAGCGGTCAATCTGGGCCGAACCACTACCAAGCTTTAATTCAGCCACAGCAGCTAGGGGGACTAATTCACCGGTGTTACTCGGTACCTGGAGATTTTTCAGGGTTTCAATGTTGCTGCGTTGGGCGGGATCGAGTTGAACGCGGATCGGGATTTGGCGATCGCTCAAATTAAATTTGGGCAAATTAAAATCATTGTCGCCAATTAAGGCCAGGGAAGCGGTGCGGGAAATGGCCGCCACAGAAACACCGAGATCGGCGGCCCGTTGCGGATCAGGCTGAATGATTAGTTCGGGTTTAACCAAGCTTGCGCTCGACGAAATGTCCACTAACCCCGGTACGCTGCCCATCTGTTGCTCTAGGGTCGTCGCTGTTTCTAATAGAAGCGGGGCATTTTCACTTTTGAGCACAATGGAGAGATCTTTAGAGTTGCCTGTCCCGCCCGTACTTTGGAAGGAGACCCTTGCCCCCGGAATCGTTTGGAAATCACGCCGTAGGGTTTGTTCAAATTCTGCCTGGGAAACCCGTTCCGCTTGGGGCAAAAGATTGACGTAAATGGTGCCGCTGTTGACGTTGGTCGCCGTTGCCAAAACACTACTCACGGCGGGATTGGCCTGGAGGCGATCGCTCACTTCCGTCATCACTTGCTCGCTATCAGCCAGGGTGGCACCGGGGGGCAGATCAAAGGCGATCGTACTAATGCCCGTATCGCTACTGCTAAAAAGCCCTGTAGGAATAAAGGGGATCAGCTGGAGGCTACCGATAAAAAAGGCCAGGGCAACGAGGAGGGTCGTGAGACGATGGCGCAGCGCCCAGCCGAGCAGATTCCGGTAAAAACCGGGTTGTTTCTGGCCATTAAAAGCCCCTAGTTTTGATTTTAGTAGGTAGGCACTCAGCATCGGCGTCATGGTGGTGGCCACCAGGGTCGAGAACATCGTTGAGACGGCGACGGTGACCCCAAAGGGTTGGAAGAATTGCCCTGGCACGCCCCCCATAAAGGCCACAGGCAGAAATACAGCCACAATGGTTGCGGTGGTTGCCACTACAGCGAGGCCAATTTCCCTGGCGCCATCGATGGCAGCCTGGAAAGGTCTTTTGCCCATTTGCAGGTGTTGGTCGATATTTTCAATCATGCAGATCGCATCATCGACTAAGTTACCGATCGCCAGGGCCAAGGCGAGGAGGGTCATCCCGTTGAGGGTATAGTCGAGGGCCTGCATTACAAAGAACGTCGGCACAATGGAGAGGGGCAAGGCGGCGGCGGTAATTAAAGTAGCCCGCCAGTCCTTGAGGAAAAAGCCCACGGTAATCACCGTTAAAATACAGCCCGCCCACAGGGCCATAATGGTGCCGTCGTAGGAGGCTTGAATTTCTGTGGCGCGGGTAAAAATCAAATCGAAACGGAGATCCTCTGGGAGGGTGGTTTGCAACTCGGCGATCGCCTTTCGGATCCCTTGATCAACGCCGACAACGGTACTCCCAGGACTCCGGAGTACGGAGAATGCCACCACTGGTTCGTTGTTGAGGGTCGCTGCCACCCTGGGTTCCCGGAAGCTATCTTCCACGCGGCCAAGGTTTTCTAAAGACACCAGATCTCCGTTGGGTAACGTGATCGGGTATTGCTGCAATTCTTGAATGCTCTCTGCGCTACCAAGAGTCCGGACATTTTGCTCATTGCCCCCCAGTTCGAGGCGGCCCCCCGGACGGTTGAGATTAAACTGAGCAATCTGGTCATTAACTTGGGTTGCCGTGATCCCCAAGCTCTGTAGCAAATCAGGATCGAGATCGACGCGAATCTCCCGGTCAACACCGCCCAGCCGTTGAATTTCGGCCACCCCTTCTACATTGGTGAGTTCTCGGCCAATGCGACGATCGATGAGATCACTGAGTTCTTCGACGGTACGCTCCCCAGAGGAGAGGGCATAGGTCATCACGGCTCCCCCAGCGAAATCAAGTTTTTGGACAATGGGATCAGTGATGTCCTGGGGTAGAGATGAGCGAATTTGGGCGATCGCATTGCGCACATCATTGGTCGCCTGGTCGGTGTCGGTGCCCAACTCAAAATTCACGACCGTCTGGGAATTGCCATCGGTCACGGTGGAGGTGATTTGATCAATATTGGCGAGGCTCGCGACGGAATCTTCAATTTTCTTGGTGATTTCCGTTTCAATCTCTTCTGGGGCGGCCCCTGGCTGGCTGACGCTCACGGTCACGGCAGAAATATCGATGTTTGGCGTATTATCAATGCCAAGATTCAAAAACGAATAGATCCCCACGATGGTCATAATCATGAAGGCCACGAGGGTCGGCACTGGATTTTTGATGGACCAGGCAGAGAGGTGAAAGGACATACCAGGGGCAACTGTTGCGATTTGTTACAGCTTCTATTCTAGGCATAGTTGTTGGCAATATGGGGGTTAGTTGTTGACCTGGAGTTGGGAGCCCTGCTGATCTTTGTAGACTTCGATGCGGCTTTGAAAGGCTTCCTTGAACTGGGGAATGTGGGTCACAGCGAGGATGCAGGCAAAGTCAGTGGCGATCGCATTGATTGCCCCGATTAAGCGGTTACAGCCTTCGGTGTCCTGGGTGCCAAAGCCTTCATCGATGACCAGCATTTGCAAGGTGGTGCCTGAACGGTAGGCTAAGAGTTTTGCGAGGGCGAGGCGGATTGAAAAGTTGATCCGGAATGCTTCCCCCCCGGAATAGGTTTCGTAGGCGCGGGTGCCCCGGGCGTCGGCAATGACAATATCAAGGGTGTCGATCATCTGGGCGGCAGTTTTTTTGCTGCCTTTCTTAGCTTTTTGGGTGAGGAACTGCACATGGAATTGGTGCTCTGTGAGGCGACCGAGGATTTGGTTGGTTTCGGCCTCTAGTTGGGGCAGGGCATTTTCGATCATCAAGGCCTGAATCCCATTTTTACCGAAGGCTTGACCGAGTTCGTGGTGGATTCGGTATTGGCGCCGCAGTTCCTTGAGTTCTGTTTTGCTGTTTTTCTGGGCGGTGGCGATCGCCTGGAGATTTTCTAAGGATTGTTGCCGTTGGCCGCGTTGGGTAATTGCTGTTTCTAGGGCTTGGCGACAGGTTTGCAATTGATTCTCTAGGTGGTTAATCTCCCCTTGATCAGCGTGAAGATTGTCTAAATTTTCCTGCAATTGCATAATTTGTTCTTCGAGTTGCGCCAGCTCCGTTTGGGCGACCGTTTGACGTTGGTTTAGATCCTGTAGTTGCGCTTCGAGGCTGGTTTGTTGCCGTTGGGCTTGGCCCAGTTCGAGGTAACGCTGTTGCCAAATTTGCCCCTGCTGGAGTGCTTGGCGGAGTTGTTGGTGGGCGTTGCGGTCGTAGTTGAGGCCGTTTAACTGTTCTTGGAGTTGTACGAGGCGGACTTGCCAGGGAGATGTTTGTCTATTCTGGTCGAGTTGATGGCGCTGGGTTTCAAGTTCTGCTTCTTGTTGGGGGATTTCCCGTTGGAGGGTGTCCAGGCGTTGGCGCGCTTGGTTTAATTCCACCTCTTTGAGTTCTGCCCAACGGTATTCTTTTTCAGTTTCCCTGGCGATCGCCAATTGGGATTCATCGTATTCCAGGGTCTCTAATTGTTGCTGCACTTCTGCCAATTCTGCCCGCAGATCATCGGCGTAGGCTTCCAGGCGGAGGGCGCGCTCTAGGTTCAGTAATTCCTGTTCTACCTGTTTCAATTCCTTTTCGAGGGCTTGGTTCGTTTCAATGGCCTGCTCCAGGCGGATCATCTGTTGGTCATAGCTTTCATAGCTACTCCGGACTTGGTCGAGGGCCGTCAGTTTCTGGTTGTAGTCGCGCAGCAGTTGATCACAACGTTTAAGTTCATTTTGGAAGGTGAGAATTTCTGCTTCAGTGGCACTGTATTGGGCCTGGGTTTTGGCCATCACATTTTGGTGGTGGTCATGGTCGAGGTTTTGTTCGCAGAGGGGACAAGTCGCCCCCGGTTGTTGCAGCAGGGCAAGTTTTTGTTGGAGCTCCTGGAGTTGCGTTTGACAGTTGCGTTTAGCGTCCTGGAAACGGACTTGTTGGGTTGAAACATCAAGGTGTTGTTGCTGAATCTGGTCTAGATGTTTTTTTTGGCGGTCTAGATCGGCCATGGTTTGATCGAGGCGTTGCAATTCCGCCCGCTGTTGGGGAATTTGGGCAATTTTTTCCGCGAGGTTTTGCTGTTGCTGTCGAGATGCGGCCAATTGTAACTTCAGTTTTTCGGCGGCCTGACTAATTTGGTTTTCTAGCTGTTGCCGTTGCTGGAGGAGGGGTTGGGCTTGGTGGTGGGCGGCTTCGAGGCGATTGAGCTGGTTGCGGGTGCGCTTTAGTTGGTCTAGGGCGGTGGTCAAGTCGGGGGCGATCGCCAAGGTTTCTTGGATGGCGGCTTGCTGCTGGGTGAGGGTCTCGATCTGTACTTCTAGTTGCTGAATCTGTCGTTGTCCCTCGTTTTCTTCGGCCTGGATCGTTTGCTGAATGGTTTGTTGTTCCTGCTGGAGGTCTTGGTATTGCTGGGATTTTTGGTTGAGCTGTTCTTCCTGCTGCTGGAGGGTTTGCCAACGTTGGTATTCGGCTTCGATGGTGTCGGTCTGGTGCAGAATCGCTGTATTTTGCGCTAAATCCTGTTGGAGTTGTTGGGCCTGGGTGCTGAGGCGCGTCAGGTCTTGGTGGCGGCGCTGGTACTGTTGCTGGGACGTATCGACTTGGTTTTTCAGGAATTGCCGTTGTTGGGCGATCACCTGAATTTTTTGGAGCTGCTCCTGGAGTTGGTTTTCCTGCTGCTTGCCCTCGCTAATGGTCTGTTCGATGGCGGCGAGTTCTGCTTCTAGCTGGGGTTTCGCCCGGAGTTGTTCAGTTTGAGGCGCGAGGCTTTCTTCGAGAAGATCGGCCTTGAGTTTAAAAGATCTTGCTTTGTCCTTAGCGAGTTGGGCGAGGCTTTCGTAACGGTCAAGCTTGAGGAGATCACTCAAAATCTTTTTGCGGTCTGCGGGCTTGGCCACCATAAATTCATCGGCGTGGCCCTGGCGTAGATAGGCGGAATTGATAAATGTGTCGTAGTCTAGTTTGATCTCTTGGTCGATGAGCTCTTGGGTTTCCCGGATCCCCTTACCCGTGATGGTAGTAAAGTCCCCCGTTGGCGATCGCACTTGGAATTGTAAAGTCGCCCCTCGCCCCCGCGATCGCATCCGAATAATGCGATAAACCTGTTGGTGACAAAGTAGCTCAAAATCAACCCGTACATCCATTTCGCCCATGTGGATCACGTCATCGGCACTGCTGGTGCGACTTTTGCCCCAGATCACCCAAGTCACCGCTTCTAATAGGGATGATTTCCCAGCTCCATTTGGCCCACAAATACAGGCCGTGTGAAAGCCCGTGAAATCTAGAACAGCATCACGGTAACTGAGGAAATTTTTCAGGGTAAGTTTTAGGGGCGTCATGGGTAGACTGTCGGTGACAAACGCTAATCCCCATCATATCCCCGTTGTTTCGTCCCCCAACCCCAAAGAATTTTATGGATCTGTCATCTCGCGAGAACCTGACTGCTACCATGGACGCAGAAAAATCGGTGGTAGCCGGAAACGTTTTGCCCTGATTGATGGTCTACAGTTCCAGTCCTCCCTCCCCAATTCCCGATGAAAAAGCTACTCTTTACCGCCTGTTGTTTTTTGCCTTTGGCGATCGCCCCCCAGGTACGGGCCGAAAACCTAACCCACCTCAGCCAACTGCTATCAAGTCGTCAATGTCAGAATTGTCAACTGACCCGGAGCGGCCTTGCCAATGCCCGTTTAGATGGGGCTGACCTGCGGGGGGCGGATTTGCGTCAAGCGAACTTGAGTCGAGCGGATCTGAGCCTTGCAGATCTGCGGGGGGCCAATTTGACGGGAGCTTCCCTGGTGGGGGCCAATTTAGCCGGGGCTGACCTAGAAGGGGCCAATTTAGACGGCGCGGATCTCCGGGAAGCCTATTTAGCCGGGGCGAATTTTACCAATACTTCCCTGCGGACGTTCTACATTGCGCGGGCGGTGGGTTTGTTGGATGCTCCTGTTTCGGCGGAGCAGCTTTATCAATGGGGCTTTGTGGAAGGGGAAAATAAAAATCACCGCATGGCGATCGCCTACTATGATGCCGCCGCCAACCAAGCACCCGACAATGGGGCCATTTATCTATCCCGGGCGATCGCCCGCTACCAACTGCGAGATTTTGCCCAGGCCCAACAGGATGCCACCTTTGCCCAAACCCTGTTTACCAGCCAAGGATCGACCGTGGGTGTAGATGCCAGCCAGAGATTACTCGATGAAATTGACCTCGCCCTCAACCCGAAACAAGATTCTGGAAATACTGCTGGCAATATCCTCAGCGCCATTAGTTCCGTGCTATTGCGCTTCTTCTTTTAATGAAAATCCATGGAGAGGTTTTCGCCATCTTTTTTGTTTCGGCCTAAGAGGCTATTTATAAAGTAAATGAATTTTTTAATTTGTCCCCTAAATCTCCCCAAATTGGGGGCTGGGGGCTTCATAAATGGACTCTAAGCTCAATTGCGGTGATTATTCTGGTAGCGGATCCGCGATCCGGCCCACTGGAGCTTATCGCGAATGGTTTGGTAAAACGAATAGGTTTCCCGCAGGATAATGAATTTGCAGTAGCAATGGGCCTTTTGGACATTGACCCACTGGCCCGGCCAAACTGAAGTAGCCAAGGCCCCATCCATCCAGAGCTTGTTATTCAGATCGTAGTCTCCGAGGGGCCAAATATCGACATTGGAACGGGCTGGCAAGACAATCGGGCGACTCGACAGACTCAAAGGACAGATGGGCGTCACTACGATCGCCTCTAGGCCAGGATGCATAATTGGCCCATTTGCAGAAGCGGTGTAACAGGTTGACCCAGTGGAAGTCGCCACCAACAACCCGTCCCCGTGGTACTGATCCACAATGGTGCAATCGACTTCCATTTCAAAGACGGCTGTGGGCATCCGGTCAACGGCGGCAGGTTTGACACACATTTCATTGAGGGCATAGAAGGTTTCGCTGACAATTTCTGGATCTTGGCGATCGCCTTCACAGATTTTGGCCTCTAACATCATCCGAGTTTCCACCGCGTAGGTGTCGTTGCGGAGTCGCTCCCAAAGGGCCTGACTATTTTCAAGCTGCTCAAAAGGTTCAGTCAAAAAGCCCAGGTGGCCGCCGACATTCACCGCCAAAATCGGAATATTTTCCTTAGAGAGGTGGCGGGCTGCTGCTAAAACGGTGCCATCTCCCCCCAGGACGATGGCGAGATCAATGGGTTCACTGACTGAGGCCAAAAACACAGGGTAAGGATTATCCTTAAAGCCGCTGGGGCCGAGCAAAATCCGACTCCCCTGGGCTTCTAATTCGTGGGCACAGCGTTCGGCCCATTTTTTAGCGAAGGGGTCACCCGCTTTATAGGCAATGATTACTTGATCAAGGTTCACGGCATTTCTAAGATGACTCGGGGCGCACCTGAAAACTTTGTTGGCTTTGCTCGACCCCAGCCGTAAAGGCAGCGGTGGGTCTATCACTACTATAGGTAATTACCCAAAAGGTGGTCGTTTCTGGATAGACATAATTCACCTGGGTGAGGTCGCCTCGGTTCAATTCTAAGCGCCCTTGATCCGCCGTTTGGGTAAGGCTCACCGTAATGCCAGCGGCCTGGAGTGTCGCCACCTGTTGTTGGAGGTAATCCTCTAAGGTCAGGGTTTCCGGGCGTTCTTCTTGGACGATGGTGATGCTGTTCAGGCGATCGCCCTCTGCTTGAAAAGCGAGCAATTCTAGGGTTTCGGCATTTTGATTAAGCCACTCAAGGCGATCGCCTTTATCCCAGGCCTCTAAGGTGGCTGCCAGGGCGGGGAGATCTAAGCCTGGATTGCCGCCCACATAGCCCGGTGGAACGTCCAACTGCACCTGTTCCGTAGTGAGGGTTTGCCATTGATTGCTGGGGGTCAGGGTTTCGGTTTCCAGGCCAGGGGGATTTGCCCCGCAGCCCCACAGAAAGAGCAGCAATACCCCCAGTCCTAAGCTGCGCCATTGGCGTAATTTCATCGTGAACACTGTCCCTTTAGCCGCGTTTTTCTACTGGAATATAGATTTGATTATGCACACCGGTATAGACCTGGGTCGGCCGGAAAATCCGGTTGACACCCAGTTGTTCTTTCCAGTGGGCAAGCCAACCCGCAACCCTGGCGATCGCAAACAGGGGCGTGAATAGATCGCTCGGAATCCCTAACTTGCGGTAAACCAAGCCCGAATAGAAATCAACGTTGGCGAAAATTCCCTTGTGGCCGTATTTTTCCTCAACGATTTTTTCTAATTCCAGGGCAATCTTGTAGTACGGGTCTTCCCCTTCGAGTTCAAACAGTTCCTCCGCTAACCTCTGGAGGATCACCGCCCGGGGATCTTTAACCTTATAAACCCGGTGGCCGAAGCCCATGATCTTTTGTTTATTCGCGACACAGGTCTCGACATACCCACGAACATTTTCGACGGAGCCAATTTCTTCGAGCATCAAAAGCACTTCTTCGTTCGCCCCTCCATGCAACGGCCCGGCCAAGGTGCCAACAGCAGACGCAATCACCGCGTAGGGATCCGTCAAGGTAGAAGCCGTCACCATCGCCGAAAAAGTGGAAGCATTGATCGTGTGTTCGGCGTGGAGCATCAAGCAAATATCAAAAATCTTCGCCTGGAGATCGTAGGGGCGACGCTCGGTCATCATGTAGAGAAAGTTCGCCGCATAATCAAGGCTATCGTTGGGCTGAACCGGATCATTTCCTTTGCGCATCGAATTGGCCGCCGCAACCATGGTGGGAATTTTAGCTAGTAAGCGGACAACGGCGTGGCGAATGTACTCTGGATCATCCAAGGCACGCCGGGAATAAAATAGCCCCAGGGCCGCCGCCGACGTTTGCAGAGAATCCATCGGGTGACCGGTTTCCGGAAAACATTTCATCATGTCCCGGATGCGGTATTTGATCCGACGGTGATAGAGAATATCGTTTTTAAAATCTTCAAGTTCCTGGTAGGTCGGCAGTTCACCCCAGATCAGGAGGTAGGCAACTTCGAGGAAAGAACTTTTTTCGGCCAATTCTTGAATCGGGATCCCCCGGTATTCGAGGATGCCATTTTTTCCATCGACGAAGCTAATGCTGGATTGGGCTGCAGGAATTCCTTCTAAGCCGGGTTTAAATTCGCAACCAGTCGTCATACTGTGTACCTTGATTAGATCCTAAAAATAATATTGAGGCTAATTTCTTGATGCCCGTGGCTAACTTAGCCTATCACGGGGATTATGGCAGTAGCCATTTTGGCGAGGTCAACAAAAATAGCTCATTATCGGTGTGGGCTTGGATCCGGGCGGCACCGGAACGAAGGCCAATGATGCCTGCTTTTTTGAGGTTGAGGTGGTGGCCTGTCTGACCAAAGGCGATCGCCTCAGCCCATTCGCCCAAGTCTGGTTGATGGCCCACAAGGACTAATTTTGCATCCGGAGCCGCTTCCCAACGTTCTAGCCAGGCTAAAAACGCTCCCAGGGAACCCCGTGGTGCTAGGCCTTGAAAAACTTGGGGGTGGGGGCCTAGCTCTGCGGCGGCCAAAATTTCTGCGGTTTGTCTGGCCCGTAACAAAGGACTGGTTAAAATCCCCTCAAAGTGGAGACCAAGCTGCTGTAATCGTTGGGCCACAAGTTTTGTTCGGGTTTCGCCTTTGGTCGTCAAAGGGCGATCGCCATCCTCTGCATAATCAGCCCGGTCAGCGGCGATGCCATGGCGAAAAAAATATAGTTCCATTACTTTTCCTCCTGGGAGATGATGGTGCTGGAACACGCAGCAGCCATTTTCTATTCTTAACGACAATGGCCAGCAATGGGCCAAGCTTGCCCTGATCCCAGGATGCCACACCCCAAAAACAATTCCCCACACAACCTCTAGTTACGGTGCATGGGGAAATGAGAACAATCTTAGATGTGAGGTAAATTCCTGAGGCGATCGCCCAGAATTTTTTACTTAAGCGTCAGATTCGATGTAGTTAAACAGAAGTCCCATCGCTAAAGCCGGGAAAACAACACCCGCCAAGGGGACAAGGATTACAGGCAGAAAAGAAGCTGCGTAGGCGCCGTTCATATTAAATCTTTCCTAAATGCTATTAACAAACTGGTTTTCACAATACCTTGGATATTACTGCCAGAGGTCTTGGGAGGGAACAGACATTACGATTCTTAACATAAATGGCCGAAATTCCCAGGACTTGCCCTAAATGTTGCCAAATACTAAGAAAGCCAGTAAATCTAGCAATATCTCTTATAATCCGTAACAAGTGTTTATCTGAACTTAAATTGTAAGTTTGTTTTGAGAGGAGCTTAAACATTAAATGGACATTATTCAACATGGTGGAGATCCTCAAGTAGGAAACCTCGCGACTCCGATTAATGCTTCTGCATTTAGTAAAGCTTTCATTAATAATCTACCGGGTTATCGTCAAGGACTTTCGGCACAGCGCCGTGGTCTAGAAATTGGCATGGCCCATGGTTATTTCCTCTATGGCCCCTTTGCTCTCCTCGGCCCGCTGCGGAACGCAGACTTTGCTGGAGTTGCTGGCCTATTAGGAACCGTTGGCTTGATTTCCCTGTTGACCCTTGCCCTTTCCCTCTACGGAAGTGTCGGCGTCAGCACACCCACTGCAACCCTAACCACGCCCAATCCTCCTGAAAATCTAGGAACCAAAGAAGGCTGGAGCGAGTTTGCGGCTGGCTTCTTGATTGGCGGCTGTGGTGGTGCCCTGGTTGCCTATGGTCTCTGTATTGCCTTACCGATGATGTACACCATCTAGGGATTGGTTGATAAGTTTTTATACAAGGTGTTCTGTAGGGTAATCTAACGTTCTATTTGGTTATTCGACGGCCGCCACAATATATGACTTTAAAAATTACAAATTAGTAGATCTGGTCAATTGAGTTTGTTGTTTGTAAAGCCCGGTGAAAATTCACTGGGTTTTTTTGTGTCTGACAGAATTCAATGCCTAAAATTTAAGAGACTTAAGGAAAAGCGCGACTGGGCTAATCGGCGCGGCTCAAAGGTCAGTTAGTTTCGGTGGCGATCGCCCTTGGTTTATTCTAGAACCTAAAAGATACGCACAATTTTTGGACTAGTTTTTAAGATGATATCTCAACCCAAAAGCTTGCAATGGTGGCAAAAACTGGGGGTGTGGCTCGCAACGGTATTGTTTACCTTTGGGAGTTTTGTTTCGGCAGCCCAGGCCACTGGTGTTTATGATGTGCCCTACGCCACGGGGGATGAACCGATCTGGATTGTGGATCAAGCAGAAGCAATTAGTCGTGCCAACGAAGGGCGTTTAAATCGAGAGCTCAGCGAGTTAGCTGAAACAACGGGCAAGGGTCTGCATTTTGTCGCGATTCGTCGCCTTGATTATGGTCAGACCATGGAAGAATTTACCGACAAGGTCTTTGCCAAGTGGTTTCCGACACCAGAAGCGGGGGCCGATGAAATCGTGGTGGCGATGGATGTGTTGACGAATAATGTGGCGATCGCCCTGGGAAATAATATCCAGGAGTTGATTCCACCGGAGACAGCCGAGAGTATTACCGGAGAAACGATCGGTTACCCCCTGCGCAGCAGTTCCTATAACCAAGCCTTCCTGGATGCGGAGGCCCGCATTGGCACCATTTTGAACGGGGAAGCAGATCCTGGCCCCCCAGACATCGCCGAAATTAACATCGAAAGCACTTTCACCAAGGCCGAAGACACAAAAACAACCAGTTCAACCATTTGGGTTGTGGTATTGCTTCTCTTGGCGACAATCATTCCCATGGCTACTTACTGGTGGTACGTACGCTAGGGATTAACTTTTGCCAGGATTAAGCCAAATCATTTCCCAGGTGATGTAGGTGCCGACTGGACTCCACAGCAAAAAAGGCAACAAAAGCCAAAAACTCGTTTTCGAGACGGGAAAAACGGCGATCGCCAACAATAAACCCACTACGAAACCCGCAGCCCCAATAATGGTTCCCACCGTTAGGCTGCGGGTTTTGCACATCACAGGGGTATAGGCCAAGATCACCAACTCCAACAGACCATAGCCCGCCATCAATAGCCAGGTGCGAAACCCCTGGGGATCTGCATGCCAAACATAGTTAGCGGAAATAATCCCACAGATAAAAATACTCGTCCACACCACTGGGATAATGCCTTCAAAGGTGAGCCAGGCCGGACGGCGCAATTGGAAAAACCAGCGTTGATCGGCGCGAATCGCTCGGTTGAGCAACACCCCAAGGGCGATCGCCACCAAGGTGATCAATAATCCCGTTCCCAGCATTTCTCTGTCCCCCAGAATTTCAACCCAATTCTATACTGGTAACAGAAGCCCCCCAGATTATTTCTAACGATCCAAAGAGCCATGACCTTCTCGCCCCAACTAATGCGCGCCGTCGAAACCCTCCAATATCGAGCGACTGTCGGGGAAGTGGCGACCCAGGCTGGCCTAGAACTCAATGTGGCCCAAAACGGTCTTTATAATCTCGCGGCCGATGCCGGTGGGCACCTCCAGGTGGCAGAAACGGGGGATGTTGTCTTTGAGTTTCCCAAAAACTTTCGGACAATCCTCCGCAATAAATATTTTAAAATTCGGCTCCAGGAATGGCTCGATAAAACCTGGCGAGTTGTCTTTTTCCTAATTCGGATCTCCTTTGGCATCGCCTTGATTCTTTCGATTCTTTTGATGACGATCGCCATTCTGGCTCTAGTGACAGCCGCTAGCAGTCAGGATAATAACAACTCCTCCCGTCGTCGTAGTTCCTCTTTTAATCTGCCCTGGCTCGTTTGGTGGGGGCCTAATCCGTTTCGTGTCTTTAGCCCCAACTACTACGGCCCCCGACGCTATGGTTCTGCAACATCTTTAAAAAACACGGCGAGCAACACCGAGAAGGGGGGAATGAATTTCCTCGAAGCCGTTTTTTCGTTTCTATTCGGCGATGGTGATCCCAATCCAAACCTGGAGGAACGTCGCTGGCAAACCATCGGTCAAGTCATCCAAAACAATGATGGAGCCGTGATCGCCGAACAACTTTCCCCCTATTTCGATAAGCTATCATCCACGGAACAGACAGAAGAAAGTTACATGTTACCGGTCTTGGCCCGGTTCAATGGCTACCCGGAAGTGTCCCCCACGGGAGACTTGGTTTATTATTTCCCAGAACTCCAGGTCAAAGCCCAGGAACGCCGTCAGAAATCTGTCCCCAACTATTTAGAAGAACAGCGCTGGACATTTACCCTTGCTCCTACAGGTCAGAAATTTTTGGCGATCGCCCTTGGGGGTGTCAACTTAGTCTTGGCCCTGATGCTAGGGGTTTTGTTACAGGATTCAGCCCTGGTGGCCGAACTCGGTGGCTTGGTGGGTCTTGCCCAGGCCCTTTATCCCCTCTTGTTCGCCTATGCGATCGCCTTTTTGGCGGTTCCCCTCGGCCGCTACTTTTGGCTCCAGCGCCGCAACCAAACCATCGAAAATCGCAACGCCCAGCGGCAAGAACGGGCGGCCCTACTCAACACTGGCGAACCTGAACTGCAACAAAAACTAGCCTATGCCCAGCGATTTGCAACCCAGAAAATTCTCACCGGCGAAACCATCACCTATGGCACTGATCAAGATCTCCTCGATCAACAACTGCAAGGGCGTGATGACCTCGCCAAAGATTGGGAACGACGCCTAGAAGAAGGTCAATAACGCTTGTTTAGTCTACGCGAATTGGAATGTAAGCCCGATTATTAGAACCACTGACCTCAGAGATGGTGTTGTTCTCATCCACGATGATCCCAAGCCAGTAATTTTGACCAGGATTCAGATTACTCGGAATCGTGACTGGAATTGTCGTCGTATAAACGTCCGCCGGATGGATTGACCCAAACGACCCACCGCCAATACGGGTATCACCATAACTGATATAGTCATTGGTTGAAATGTAGATCCCATAGGAAACATTATTATGGGTCTGCTTACCATTATTCTCAATCGTAAATTCAGGACGAACTGTACTGCCACGATTGACGCGATAGCCCGGCTCCCCCGCAATCGTAATCCCACTTAAGGTAGCTGTATTCGCCGCATTACGAATCCTTACCCGCCCATGACTTGAATACTCACCACTTGCACCCGTTCTGCGCCAGTGGGATGCAGAAACATCATTAAACGTAGAATTTTGACTGCCGTAAAGAACACGGGAACCATGGGAAGCATCTTCTCCAAAATAAGTACGTGCCGTGGCACCATTGGTATGGTGATGCCGCCAAGAGTCTCCCATCACGTTATATTCCCAATTAACGTGCATCAAGCCGAGGTAATGCCCCGCTTCATGGTTAATTACTGCATCAATCGGCAAACGAGACCCCGTGTAGACCGTATTAGAGCTCTTATTCTGGGAAGTCGTCCAAGAACGGCCCGATGAATCAAGGACAATATCCACTTCATCTAAACCATAGTGCCAACCAAATAACCAGTAGCAGTGGTACCGCATCCGGGCGACCCCAGGTGGAGAAATACTACTCGCGTAAATCTCATTTTGTCCATTGCCACTACCAACTCCTCCTGTTTCCGTTGTTGTGTTGATCACAAAGGGAGAGGGGTTGGTATTGGTCGCGTTAATGCCCCGCTCCACCGATTGCAGTAAACTACCGGGCGGAAAACTAATGGTATTGATACGGGCTGTTGTCGAATTGCCACTCCACCGTAATTTCTTACCGCTATCACCATTACACTCCAGCCAGGAAGCTGCCTGGGTGGGTTTTGGCAGGATAAAACAAGCAGAGATAATGGCTGAGGCCGCAAGTAGATAGGGATTAAACAAGTTGAACTTCATAGCAAAAGTCCCTGTAATAATTGGTTGTGATTCTGGCTGAATTAGGGGTTTATCCGTCTTAAGTCGGGTCTTAGCTCAGGTGAAATGGGTTGCGGTGAAAGGTCTCTCAAATTAGGCGAAAGATCACGAATTTGTCCTTCTCCTTCCCGAGCCTGCACATCATTTTTTTCTTCTTCGGTAATCTGATCCGGAACTGTGACAGCTCTGACTTCTTCTAACCTTGGATCGGCCACATTGAATGGTTTGTTCGGATCCGCCGATGGGATTGAAGACTGAGGCGGTTGTACCCGGTTGTTCCACTGGCGCACAGCTTCAAAAAAAGCAGACAAACTGAGGGGCGGCCCAAAGGTTTCTATGGGAGCTGCTTCAGGAGAATCGAAATTATCACCAGCTGCCACTGCCGCCTGAAAACCATAACCCACCCGATAAGCAGCAGGTGCTTCTGTTTCGTAGCGTCGTTGTAGCTCGGCAATGCTTTGACCCGTTCTCTGGCTTTCTTGCTGAATAATTCTTTGGGTTTCTGGTTGTTTCAATAACAGCTCAAAAGAAGGCCTTGGTAATTCGATCACATTAAGATCAAAGCGGGGTTTCCCCCCAATCCTTAGTCTTTCTGTCGCTTCAACCACGGGAATTCCCCAACCATTAAACACACGATTGTCTACAACCCTAAAGCGACCGTCAACGCAATTTACCAAGGGACATCCCGTTACGGGGTCTCCGGTTAGAAATAAAATATCTGCCTGGTTGCGAGCAAATATCGGTGCAGTCGTCTCCATGTAGATGCCACCACTGCCATCGGCACCACCGGGCACTCGCAAGGTAATCGTTTCCCCTGGTGTTCTGCCCCGTAAGGTTTCACGAATTTTGTAAGTTACAAAAGTATGGGGTAGCCCTTGGGGTTGTTCCCGTGTGGGTTGGGAGTTGCGATATTGAATGTCAATAACTTCGCCGAAAATGATTAGATCTGACTCGCCGACGAGAAATTCAAGCCCAGATGTTTTGGTAGAGGCCGGGTCATTTTGCAAATTAGTCGGACTGTGGGCAAGACTAGACTGCATAGGAGAAATACAGCACAATCCTAAGGTTATTAGTTTGAGAAAAGTCAGCCTTAAATAATTTTTCATGTATTTAAACAGACCTCCAATAAATTTAATGGCGTAGAATCAGATTTTGAAATTAATCAAAAAGTCATTGCTTACTTAGATTTAATACATTAAAATTTTCTTTTGCAATTCGTTTTTTCTTGAAAATTAAGCAATAAAAGAATTGTGTGTGCTTGCTTCAAATTTGACAAATCCAAACAATGAATTTCGTCTTTAAAATTTACTTGGAATTCTCGACAAAGACCCTTTATAAAAGCTTTAAACAAACGATTCTTTATTTTCGACGAAAGTATTTTACATATTTAATATGGATTTTAAAGCATGAATTTAAAGGATTCAAAGATACGATCAGTGCCGCAACAAAAAACAAAACAAATTCAAATAAATTTAGAGTAAAAATAATTGCAATCAGTTTTGATGAAGTTGTTTTTACAAAACGATCTATGATCTATATCTAAAGAAATATTTTATATTCTTAAATCACTATTAAATTGACAATGACCACTGATGCTTCACAAAAAATCAAGAAGCTGCTTATAAAGTCAATTAATCTCACTGATCACAAAAAAAATGCCCCAAAGCTAGGGGCAAATTGGAATTCCACTTATCCGGCGATCGCCATAATCGCCATAATCGCTAGAGATCTCGGTGGGTAAAAGGCTTGGCATCGGGGCCACTATAGGTCGCGGCAATTTGACCATTGCCGACGAGATGATATTTGTAGGTCACAAGTCCTTCTAAACCCACGGGGCCACGGGGCGGCAGAGTTTGGGTGCTGATGCCTACTTCTGCACCGAAGCCGTAGCGGAAACCATCGGCAAACCGGGTCGAGCAATTATGGTAAACGCCCGCTGCTTTCACTTCATTGAGGAAAATCTGGGCCGTGGCGGCATCCTCTGTGATAATCCCGTCGGTATGCTTGGAGCCGTAGGTATTGATGTGAGCGATCGCCGCTTCGACATCGGGCACAATTTTAATTGCCAGGACTAAATCACTATATTCTGTACGCCAATCTTCTGCCGTCGCAGGTTGGACAGGAATAATTTTTTGGGTTGCCGCATCGCCGCGCAAAGTGACCTGTTTCGCCGTTAAAGCCGCGGCGATCTGGGGTAAAAATTCCGGGGCAATTTTTTCGTGAATTAACAGCGTTTCCACCGCATTACAAGCCGCCGGATACTGGGTTTTCGCATCGACGACAATCGGAATGGTTTTGCTTAAATCTGCGGCAGCACCCACATATAAATGACAAATGCCGTCGGCATGGCCCAGCACGGGAATATTCGTATTTTGCTGCACATACTGCACAAAGGCATTGGAACCGCGCGGGATGATCAAATCCACATATTCATCGAGGGACAGGAGGGTTTTAATTTCTTCGCGGGTGGTCAGGAGGGTGACAGCCTGGGGGGAAACAGCCGTGTCCTGGAGGGCAGTTTGGATAATTTCTGTCAACACAGTGCAGGATTGGATCGCTTCTTTGCCCCCTTTGAGAATCACACCATTACCCGATTTAATTGCGAGGCTGGTGATCTGAATTAGGGCTTCCGGGCGGGCCTCGAAAATAATCCCTAAAACCCCCAGGGGACAAGTGACCCGCTTCAGCACTAAATCTTGATCTAATTCTCGGTGTAGCTGGAGATGGCCGACGGGATCAGGGAGATTAATCACGTCATGGATACCGGCGATCGCCGCTTGTAATTTGCTCTCTCCCAACTTTAGACGGGCATAGAGGGCTGGCGCAATCCCATCTCGCTGGGCCGCTTCACAGTCTGCCTGGTTTGCCGCGACGATTTTCGCCTGATTGGCCGCGAGGGCCTGGGCCACTTTTACCAAAGCATCATTGCGCTGGGCCAGGCTTAAGGTGCCTAGTTTTTGAGCCGCCGCCCGCGTTTGTTGCGCCAAGTCAATTAGCTGAGTTGCCATGATTCCCTCCAAATTTATCCAGTCCTATGGTTCTATTTAACATCACCCGTAGCCCGACCCAACAACGAAAAAAGCCCATCAAAATAGGCTTTTCTGTGATGAATCTGCGGTTTTGAGAAGGTTAATTTAAACGCGGGTTCCTTCTACGGCGGCCCGGTAGGGTTCTACATCTTCGCTGTAGTCGATGGGCAGTACCGCACAGACGTTGGGATGGGGACGGGGAATAATTACCCAGGATTCTAAAACGCCACCATGGGCTTTCTCAACGGCTTCAATACCCGCAGCCATTGCCGTTTTGACTTCCGAAACGTCGCCACGAATGTTGATATTGAAGCGGGCACTACCAACCCGAATGTAACCCACCAGGGTTACACGACCGGCTTTAACCATCGCATCGGCAGCGGCAAGTACTCCGGGAAAGCCTTTTGTTTCAAGTGATCCAACCGCAGCTTGAGCGGGCATAGGGGGTCTCCTTTATCTTTGTGATTAGTAAAACTTATTCATATTTGGTTCTTCACCCAAGCACATATTATTCTCTAAACTGGGCAAAACACCAAGATCTTCGCTGCACTAGGAGCGAAATTCGAGGGAGGCCTGGGTATATTCCAGGGGTAAAATCCCGACAACATTATCGGGGGGATTGGGCACAGTGTAATGGCTCATCACTTGGCCACCGACAGTTTCCTCGGCGGCCCGTAGACCGGCTTCCATGGCAGGGCGCACTTCTGAGGTACGACCCCGAATGACAACGATAAAATTACCTCTTTCGGCTTTGTCAAAAAACACAATGGTGACACGGCCCGCTTTGACCATGGCATCAGCGGCGGCAAGGACGGCGGGAAAACCTAGGGTTTCAATGACTCCCACGGCTTCTTGCATAATCTCGACTCCTGGGGGCAAGGGATAGGGCTATATTCTCCCACATTGGTTCCCTTCTGCTATAGGAAATTTTTTGGAATGGTCTTGACTGGTTCTTTGCTGCCACTGCTCCCGGAGATTTTGGGTTATCCCCAGGCGACAACACCGGAGATCGAACGGCGGCGATCGCATTTGAAACAGTGGGGCATTGAGGCGATGGTTGCGGTAGGGACGAAAAACCTCGGTACTTTACCGATTCTAGGGTTGGGTTACGTGGGGGTTGTGGTCATGGTGCTTTGGCGGGGGCAGCCCCGTGCGCTGAAAATTCGCCGTTTGGATAGTAACCACGACAGCTTGTGGCCGGAAATTGACTGTTTAGCAAAGGCCAATCAGATCGGCATTGGCCCCCGTTTGCTCAAGGGGGCAGCGGATTTCCTCTTAATGGAATTTGTGGCGGGGCGATCGCTCCTGGCTTGGTTGCAGACCCACCAAGGTCAAGCACATCAAACCTTGAGATGGACGGTGATGGAAAATATCCTCTCCCAAGCCTTTGCCCTCGATCAGGTGGGGTTAGATCGCGGGGACATGGGGCGTTTGACCCAGGATGTGATTGTTAACGCTCAATGCCAGCCCGTGCTTTTAGATTTTAGTGGTGCTAGCCTGAACCGCCGCCCCCAAAACCTAACCAGTGCGCTCCAGGGACTGCTGTGGGGGAGTGCTTTAGCAGACTATTTTGCCCCGGATTTTCCGGTGAATCAGCGACAAAGATTAATGCCGCACCTGAGACTTTACAAACAAAAACCCCATTTTGAACAGTTTCAAGTGATTATGGCGGCCCTAGGTTGCAAACAACGGTAATAATCAGCCCTGGGACGAAAAATTTTTGGCATACTCAGGGGACAGCCTGTTGCAGTTGGGGCCTTTGGTATGACTTCCCGTTCTCTTTCTCCCGAATCGCGCCTTGCGCCACAAACCACGACGACCTTTGATGTTCAGGGGATGCGTTGTGCAGGTTGTGTTAAGGCCGTAGAACGCCAGTTAACGCAGCAGCCTGGGGTGCTCTCGGCGGTGGTAAATTTGATTACGGAGGTGGCGGTGGTTACCTATGAGCCAGAAAAAATTCAACCAGAGGCGATCGCCAACCGTCTATCCCAAGCAGGCTTTCCGAGCGAACCCAGGGCAACAAAAGTTGAAACCTTTAACCAATACCAAGAAAAACGCGCTCAATCCCAGCGGGAACAATATTGGCGTTTGGGGGCGGCGATTGTCTTGCTCCTCGCGTCGAGCCTGGGCCATTTGCATCACCTGACGGGCCTGAAAATTCCCCTGCTTCATTTGATGGGTGTCCATTGGGCGATCGCCACCTTGGCCTTATTCATTCCGGGGTTGCCGATTTTGCGGGACGGCTGGACAGGACTGATTAAAGGCCATGCCAATATGAATACTCTGGTGGGTTTAGGCACATTGAGCGCCTACCTGACAAGCTGTGTGGCTTGGCTGATGCCCCAGTTGGGTTGGGAATGTTTCTTTGATGAACCGGTGATGTTACTGGGTTTTATCTTCCTTGGCCGCACCCTCGAAGGTAATGCCAGACTCAAGGCGATCGCCGCCCTCGAATCCCTCCTCGCTCTGCAACCCCAGGGGGCGCGCCTGATGGGTCGAGAACAAAAGGGCGAAACTGAAGAAATTACAATTCCCGTGGCCCAGGTACAGATTGGCGAATGGGTGCGCATTTTACCCGGCGAAAAAATCCCTGTGGATGGAGCGATTATTCGCGGTGAAACCACTGTGGATGAATCGATGTTGACGGGGGAAGCGCTGCCCCAGGAAAAAACGGTCGGCGCATCGGTGAAGGCCGGCACCCTCAATCAACTGGGAGTGATCATTGTGCAAGCCACCCAAACGGCCCAAAATACGATGCTCGCCCAGATTATCCGCACCGTAGAGGCCGCCCAGACCCGCAAAGCGCCCGTGCAAAAAATGGCGGATACCATTGCGGGATATTTTGCCTATGGGGTGATGGCTTTGGCGGTGTTGGTCTTTTTATTTTGGGATCTGATCGGCAGCCAACTCTGGTTAGACCCAGGGGCGACGAACCCAGAAATCTTAAGCCTGAAATTGGCGATCGCCGTTTTGGTGGTGGCCTGTCCCTGTGCCTTGGGGTTAGCGACGCCCACGGCTCTCCTGGTGGGGACAAGTCTTGGGGCTGAGCAGGGCATTTTGATCAAAGGGGGAGATATCCTCGAACGCCTCAATCAACTGACCACCGTTGTTTTCGATAAAACAGGCACCCTCACCCAGGGCAAACCGCAGATTGTCGAGTGGGTTAGCTTTGCCCCTTGGTCGCAAGATTCCCTGCTGCAATGGGCCGCGAGCCTGGAACAGCGCAGCACCCATCCCTATGGCCAAGCCTTTGTGGCGATCGCCCAACAGCAAAACCGAGAACTCTTTGCCCCCGATCAGGTTGAAACCG
This sequence comes from Synechococcus sp. BDU 130192, assembly GCF_963876085.1. Lineage (NCBI taxonomy): Bacteria > Bacillati > Cyanobacteriota > Cyanophyceae > Synechococcales > Synechococcaceae > Synechococcus > Synechococcus sp. BDU 130192. The sequence goes on from NZ_CAWNNO010000055.1 coordinate 142,754, forward strand.
CTTTGGGTAAAGGCATTGTCGGTCAAGTAAATGGCCAGTCGGTACATATTGGTAGCCAAGCCTGGCTTGAGACCGCCCAAATTACAATCCCGGAAGCCTGTCAGCGCCATCTCGAAACCTGGTCAGCCACGGGCAAAACCACCATTTTTATTGCCATCGATCACCAGGTGGCTGGTTTAGTGGCGATCGCCGATCCAATTCGTCCCGATGCCATCGCTCTAATCGAAAATCTACGCGCCAGAAATTTAGAGGTGATCCTCCTCAGTGGCGATCAAGCACCCGTCGTCAAAAATCTCGCTCAAACTCTCCAGCTTGATCATTATCAAGGTGCCCTTTCCCCCATCGAAAAAGCCGCCGCACTCCGCACCCTCCAGGCTCAACAAAAAGTAGTCGCGATGATCGGTGATGGCATTAACGACGCGCCAGCCCTCGCTACCGCCGATATTGGCATTTCTCTCCAGGGGAGTACCGACGTTGCCCTCGCCACCGCTGACATTATCCTCATGGGCGATCGCCTGATGGATTTTGCCCAGACTCTTCATCTAAGCCAAGCGACCGTCAAAGTGATCCGCCAAAATTTAATCTGGGCCTTTGGCTATAACCTCATCGCAATTCCCCTCGCCGCAGGGATTCTCTTGCCGCAATTTAACTTCACCCTCAGTCCCGCTGTGGCCGCAGGCTTAATGGCCATGAGTTCTGTATTAGTTGTGACGAATTCCCTCACCTTAAAAAAATCGTTCCAAAAAACAAATCAAAATCCCCAATAAAGTTTCACATCAATATTTTTAAACCACTGGACTCGCCTCTGAATATTCATTTCATAATGAATGCGGCGTCAAATAAAATTAAATATTTATCATGCTTAAAATGCTGGCTTTAGCCTTCTTGGGAATTACCACTTCCATGACCTTTCCAACCATTGCTAAAGCGCTACCCGATCAAAAAATTAATCAATATTTAGCAGAACACTACACCCAATACCAAACACGAGAAAATTTTTCTGGGATTCAATTATCCGTTAAAGTTAACGAAGCCCCAACCCAAACCTACGTCATCGGTCGGGAAAGTCACGACCCCAACAGTGCGCCCATTACAGCCGAAAGCCTCTTTCACATCGGCAGCATCACGAAATCTTTTACGGCGGCTTTACTGCTTCAAAACAACCGTAACCAAGCCCTTGATCTAAATGCTGACTTTACCCAATATTTACCTGAATATTCCCACTGGTCTGGTATTACAACCACGCAGCTTTTGAATATGACATCTGGCTTGCCAAATTATCGGAAAGTCGGCGTAAAACCCTGCCTCTTTTAGAGCGGGGATATAAGCCGAGCGACGACTCGACTGAGCTCGCCGAAGTCTGACCAACGGGAAGAAGCAAGCCACACTTTCTGTCTTATTCTAAAATATTCAGTATAAACACTAGAACATTCGAACTAATGCTGATTCTTGAGTTTAAAGTTAAGGGTAAACCTGCTCAATACAGCGCCATTGACGAGGCTATTCGGACAACTCAGTTCATCCGGAATAAGTCTATCCGCTATTGGATGGATAACCCCAATGTCACGAAGTACGACCTCAATAAACAATGCGCAGTATTGGCTAAGGAGTTTCCTTTTGCCAATGACTTGAACTCTCAGGCTAGACAATCTGCCGCTGAACGAGCATGGTCGGCCATCAGTCGCTTCTACGAAGACGTTCGGCTGAGCGCTCACGTCGAAGCCTGCAAGAAGAAAGTCTCAGGGAAGAAAGGTTATCCCCAATTCCAAAAGAACTGCCGCTCTGTGGAATACAAAACCTCAGGGTGGAAGTTAGAGGACAATCGTAAATACATCGTCTTCACTGACAAAAATAAGATTGGTCGATTGAAACTCTTGGGAAGCCGTGACCTGAACTTTTACCAACCAGAGCAAATTAAGCGGGTGCGATTAGTGCGCCGTGCCGATGGCTACTATGCTCAGTTTCCGGTAAGTGTAGACCGTCAAGAATCAGTAATGCCATCCGGTAAAGCAATTGGGTTAGATGTAGGCTTAAAAGAGTTTTACACTGACTCCAATGGCTTTGCCGTGGAAAATCCTCGCTTTTTACGAAAAGGGAAACAGCGTCTCAAACGAGCGCATCGTCTTGTTTCTCGCAAGCAAAAAGGAGGCAGCAATCGACGCAGGGCAATCAATAAACTAGGGAGAGTTCACCTGAAGATAAGTAGGCAACGTAAAGACCATGCGGTGAAATTAGCACGGTGCGTAATCACATCTAACGATGTAGTGGCCTATGAAGACTTGCGGGTGAAAAATCTGGTGAAAAATCATTGCCTAGCGAAATCGATCAACGATGCAAGTTGGTATCAGTTCCGGGTGTGGCTAGAGTATTTCGGTAAGGTGTTTAGGAAGATTACCATTGCTGTGCCACCCCACTACACCAGCCAGAACTGTAGCGCCTGTGGTCAAACGGTGCAGAAGTCTCTTTCAGTGCGGACTCATGTGTGTGAGTGTGGCTGTGAGCTAGACCGTGACCATAATGCGGCGATAAACATCTTGCGTTCGGGATTGAGTACGGTGGGGCACACCGGAATGTACGCTTTGGGAGATTTGACCACTACTCTGGCTGAATCCGTTCTGTCAGGGCAAGTTGAGTCGTTGAGCAAAGAATCCCCTCGCCTTTAGGCAGGGGAGTGTCAAACCAACCCAGAACTTGTGGGAAAAGATGTTAGCCGTAACAACCTGTCTTGGGCAGGGGCGGCGGGGGCCTTAGTTTCAAATACAGAAGACATTATCCACTGGGTACGAACATTATTCGTTGAAGACAATTTGCTGTCCGCTGAAGAAAAAGAAGAAATGCAGCAAATCGTTTCTTTACAGACAAGAGAGGCGATCGCCCAAACAACAGCGACAGATCCCTATGGTTTTGGTTTGGGGATTATCCAGGGTTACGACGAACGTTGGGGCAATTATTGGTTTTATCAAGGCGAAACACTGGGCTATCGTTCATTTTATGTGTATTTCCCTTGTAATCAAGTGATTATTTCTGCTCTATTTAATAGCTCTGTAGATGCTCAGAATAACCACGCCCGCAGTTTAATCCAGCAGGTCTACGGTACTCTTTTAGAAGATGATCCTGCGTTGATATGTCAGACTTGAGTGTTGGAAAACAAATTTTCCCATCCTAGACAAGCAAATTTAGTCTGAGTTTAGACCCAAGTCGATTTTATTTGTTCGATGCCGTCTTCATAAGCAAAGGCTAAAAAAATCTTCCGCTGCTTAAGCTTGGTGAACGTTTCTATCGGGGAGCTTAAGCATTGGAAGACAAGAATCAATTAAATTTGGCCTAGATTGGTGGCTGGCTAGCGCACCGTAAAGGCGTAACGATCTTGGACGACATAACCACCCGCAGACCAGTTGTAGTAGACGCGTACTTCATAATTGCCTGGGGTGAGACCTCTGAATTGACGGGAACCTGAGCGCTGCCCTTGGGTATAAAACCATTCACCGTAGCTGTCGTCGGGGGCATTGGCCGCAACAATGGTGATCCAATCCTGGCGATTACCAGGGAGATTAGCGTAGTTCACCATAATCGGTTCATTAGCTTGGTAGACCGTTTTATTGGTAGAGATATGACGGTTGTTAATTGGTGTTGCCGCTTGTGTCCCGACAGTGAAACGATACCGATCCTGGACGACATAACCGCCATTGGGCCAGTTGTGGTAAACCCGTACTTCGTAGCTGCCAGCAGCGAGACCTTTGAACTGACGGGAGCCAGAGCGTTGACCATCGGTATAAAACCATTCTTCGTAGCTATTGTCGGGGGCATTGGCCGGAACGATGGTAATCCAATCTCCAGAGTTGCCCGGTAGATTGGCGTAGTTCACCATAATTGGCTCACTGGGGGCGTAGGTTGTTTTTTGGGTGGCAACTTGTCGTCCAACTGGAACTTGACTCACCAGCACCGGGTAGGCGTTAGGGATAGTGGTGGGAACCGTGGGACTGGGATTGGCGATCGCCCCCTCAACCCAAAAGCCGAGGAGGACGGGTAAACAAGAGAACAGGGGCCGTAAGGTGGATTTCATGGGGATTTTTAGAGGGAAAAGATAGGGAAAAAGTAGTGTGCGAAGTAAATTTCAGTTGGGTCTTGGGCAAACAAGTCCGTTAGATAGAGATAGTTGCTGAGGCCAAGAACTGATGCAGATTTTCTCGGAATAGCCGACTCTAGCTGAATTATAGGCAGCTCTTGGGGAGGTGACCTAGGTTTTCTGGCTGATTACAAGAAATTTTTCCCTAAAGAGAGTACGTCCTGATCACTGCTGATAGTTTCGCGTTGGGGGATATTCCCCTTCAAAAAATCGACATTCTAGGCGATGGAGTTGCCACCAGAGTCCCGCTAAGACAATGATCACCGTGGCGATCGCCCCAAGGCTCCAAGTGGGCAAACCAGAAAAAATCGCGAAGGGCAAACCCAACCACAGCAGAAATCCCAAACCAATGACGCCTTTTTTCCCTTTCTGAATTCGATGAAGAGCCTGGGTACAACTGGCGCAATTTTTGGTGTGGGAATGGTAACGCTCTAGCAATTGGCTTTGTTGTGGTTCTGCGGGCGAAAAATCTTCGTCTGGGAAAGGTGCGCCATACCGTTCTACCCATTGGCGATAGGCCAACACAAACAAATCTGAACTGGTCGGCAAATAACAGGTTTTGGCATAGTTTTGGGTCGATTTTGCCAGTTCCCGTTCCTGGAGATGCAAAAAGATTTGATCATCTTCGAGGATGCCCATTTGATTGAGATGAGAAAACCACCGGGGAGTAAATTTAAACGCGAGGCGGGGTATGGCCGCTTTAAAACGGAAGGGGAGCCGCACAATCGCCCGGCAGCGTCCTTTTTCGGTGGGAGTCGCGTAAACAACGGTCATCACCTGGCCAAAGGGACTTTCGGGAATGTCGTGCCACATGGCAGCCGGCGCAAAAAAGGTTGTTTTCTGGGAGCCGAGGGTACCGCGCCGGGGGCCTTCTTCCCAATTGCCCGTGAAGCCTGTTTTTTCTACCTCAGAAACATCGAGGATAAATTCCTTGGCATTTTTACGGTTACCGACCCGGGGGTGGTGGGTAAAGGCCACATGACTCGTATCCAGGACATTTTCTAAGAGGGTTGTGGCGTCATAGGGAATATCACGAAACACATCGGCCATCACCCATTCCCCTGGATGTTGGTCTAACTGGGGCACCGTCGGGATCGGCGTTTGGGCTGCCTCGTGGCGATCGCCCCCATAGACAAACAGCAACCCTTGTTCAACGCAACTGGCATAGGTTTTTACCTGGGCTCTGGGACTGTGGTGGGCCTCACCGTCTGGGGCTTGGAAAGGAATTTTGGTACAGGCGCCCGTCTCCGCAAATTGCCAACCGTGGTAAGGGCATTCTAAACAGCCATCGACAATGCGACCTTCGGATAGGGGCGCGAGGCGGTGGGGACAGACATCGCTAAAGACTTGCCATTGCTGGGTTTTGGGTTGCCACCAAATCACGAGGGGTTCCCCCAGCAGCACAAAGCGGGTGGGTTTGGTTTTGTCGAGATCCTGCACGAAATGGATCGGATACCAGGCTGCGTGCCAATCGAAGGCAGGCGTCGTGTCGGCAGTGGGTTCAGGGAGGGACGTTGCAACCATAGATTAGAAAAGGAAATTTCAGACGGAATGATTGGGGTCAGTGCTTTTAGCTTAACGAATTGTTACATTTCCTTGGGGCGATCGCCTTTGGGTTTTGCCCTTTGCCTCCTGGTCGTCTTCACTACAATGGGATGGAAAACCGAGCCGCTAGAACTGATTTGGAGACCAAAACCGCGTGCGTAACATTACTCCCAACCAAAATTTTCCCCTCTCACTGATTGGGGTGGCGATCGCCCTGTTATTTTTCATCGTGCTCAATGCGTTTGTCATCATTAATCCTGGCCAAGCCGGTGTCTTGAGCGTTCTTGGGAAAGCCCAGGACGGTGCTCTCCTAGAAGGAATTCATTTCAAACCACCCCTGATTGCCAGCGTGGATGTTTATGACGTGACCGTCCAAAAATTTGAAGTCCCAGCCCAAAGCTCAACCAAGGATTTGCAAGATTTGACCGCCCGTTTCGCCATTAACTTCCGCCTCGATCCCGTGAAAGTCGTCGAAATTCGGCGTACCCAGGGCACCCTACAAAATATCGTCTCGAAAATTATTGCCCCCCAAACCCAAGAATCCTTTAAGGTTGCCGCCGCCAAGCGCACCGTCGAAGAAGCGATCACCAAACGCACCGAACTTAAGGATGACTTTGATACCGCCCTCGAAACCCGCCTCGAAAAATATGGCATCCTTGTCCTCGACACCAGCGTCGTTGATTTAAACTTCTCCGCAGAATTTTCCCGCGCCGTCGAAGAAAAACAAATCGCCGAACAGCGGGCGCAGCGGGCTATCTACGTCGCCCAAGAAGCCGAACAGCAGGCCCAGGCAGATATCAACCGAGCCAAGGGGAAAGCCGAAGCCCAACGCTTGCTCGCGGAAACCCTCAAGGCCCAGGGGGGAGACCTCGTACTCAAAAAAGAAGCCATCGAAGCCTGGAAAGAAGGAGGCGCACAAATGCCGAAGGTGCTCGTCATGGGCGATCAACGCTCCAGTGCCCCCTTTATCTTTGATCTCAACGACATGCCGAAATAGCCCTACAACCCAATCAAAATTTTCACAAAATTACCATCGGGCGATCCAAAGGCGATCGCCTTTTTATGTTGTTTTTGACTAGCTGGAAACATTTTTTAAGCAGGGCTAGTCTTCAATAATCCCTGCATAAATTTAGCAATCCCCATTATTGTCCAGAACATTTCCAAGCAATTGAAAACGAAAAAATCAGCGGAACATTTACGGGAACAAGTCGTCTAAAAACCCAGTAAATTTAGCTTAAATAATTCGATTTAAGCATTTTTTAAGTGAGAAGTGACGGTAACAACGCTAACCTGAAAATAAGCAGTCACCCTAATCTGAAACGCAAGGAAAAATAATATGCCTTCTATGAAGCGAACTCAGCAATCCACCGCTCTTCTTTTGGCCTTATCCCTCGGACTAGGAAGTACATTACCCTTCCAGGGATCGTTGCTGCAACCCGCAGCGGTGGTGGCCCAAACAAGCCAATTTCCAGATGTTCCGAGTAACTATTGGGCCACAGGCTTTATTAATGAATTGGTCAACCGGGGGATCATTGCCGGTTTTCCTGATGGTTCTTTTCGGCCCGATGCACCTGTGACCCGTGCTCAATTTGCGGCCATGGTGCAGAAAGCCCTCCCCAAGAGCCAAGACCGCAATGCGATTAATTTTGTGGATGTCCCCAGCAGCTATTGGGCTTTTAATGCGATTAATAATGCCTACGAGATGGGCTTTCTTTCGGGATATCCAGGTCAGGTTTTCCGCCCCGAACAAAATATTCCCCGGGAGCAGGTTTTAGTCGCCCTAGCCAATGGTTTAAATTATTCAGCCCGTAACAACATCAATACCACCCTCGGCTATTACCAGGATGCGGCGAATATTGCTGATTTTGCCCGGAGCCCCATTGCCGCCGCGACAGAACAAAAAATGGTGGTGAACTATGCCAATTTGCAACAACTCAATCCTAAGCGCAATGCCACACGGGCTGAGGTGGCCGCGTTTATTTATCAGGCTCTCTTTTCCCAGGGTCAGGTACAGGCACTAAATTCCCCTTATATCGTTACCCAGGATGTGGTGGCTGTGGACTATCGCATTACAGCGGGCACGATTATTCCAATTAGTTATACCGCCGACAAAATCCTCTTAACCCAGGATGAAATTTTACCGGTGACCCTCACGGTGGATGCCAATATTGTCAATACCCAGGGGATAGTGCTGATTCCCCAGGGCAGTGAAATTCAAGGGGAGTTCCGACCGTCAGGGAATGGGACGCGCTTTGTCGCCCAACGCCTAGAGTTACCCAACGGCCAAATGTACAATATCAACGCGGCCTCCCAGGTGATCACAGATACGGAAAGTGTGCGTCGGGGCACTGATGTGGGCAATCTGTTGAGAAATGCGGCTTTAGGTACGGGGGCCGCCGCCGCGATCGCCGCCATTACTGGAGACCGGGCGATCGCCACAGAGGAACTCTTAATTGGTGCTGGTGCTGGCATCCTTGCCACCTTGATCCCCCAATTTTTGGGCCTTGATCGTGTGGATCTGTTGGTGGTAGAAACCAATACGGATCTTGATCTCACCTTGGCCAATGACTTGATTCTTCAAGTCAATCCCTAGGAAAAAGATTGTTTTAGGGTTTTTGAAAATTTGGCGATCGCCTAAGGGGATAATGGGGCTGGTTGGCTAGGGTTTGAGAGACATCACCATGCTCGCGCTTTTACAACAGTCCGGTTTGTTGGCGATCGCCTTTATTTTTCTATTCATCTGGGGAGCCTGTTTCGGCAGTTTCCTCAACGTGGTGGTTTATCGGCTGCCAGCGGGTTTATCCCTGGCACATCCCCCCTCCCGCTGTCCCCACTGTGGCCACCAACTGGGCGCACGGGAAAATATTCCAGTATTGGGTTGGCTCCTGTTGGGGGGCAAATGCCGCTGGTGCAAAACGCCCATTGCCGCCCGGTATCCCCTCGTCGAAGCGCTGATGGGTTTGCTCTGTGTCGCCACGGTGGTTCAATTTGGGTTGACCCTAGAGGCGATCGCCGCCTTTACCCTGCTGTTTTGGTTGGTGGCCTTGGCCCTCATTGATTACGACACTTTTACCCTGCCCAACCCCTTAACCCAATCGGGCCTCGTACTCGGTCTCCTCTTCCAGATGGGGCTGGGTTTTCAGGCGAACGGCTTCCCTGGCGCGATTTATGGCCTTCTGGGTGGCATTGGGGCGGCGGTATTGGGACTGTGGTTACTAGATGGCATTGGTGTCATTGGTTCGGCCATGCTGGGCCAAGAGGCCATGGGGGGCGGCGATCCGAAACTTTTGGCGATGATTGGCGCTTGGCTGGGCTGGCAAAACGTCCTCTTAACGGTAATTTTGGCCTGCGCCCTGGGCACAATGATTATCGGCGGGGCTATGGGCCTCGGTAAACACCAACGGGGACAACATTTACCCTTTGGGCCGTTTCTTGCTCTGGGGGCGATTAGTAGTCTCTTTTGGGGCGATCGCCTGATCGAACTCTATCTCGAAATGTTCCTAGGCTAAAACAGTGAGATCATCCGCTCCATCACTCTTGCCGCTAGAAAAGTATGACCCAACAGATGTAGATAGTAGTCACAAAAAAGCGACTGATTAAGATAGCCAAGTTATACACCAATAGTTTTGGCTTTTATGACTAAAAGTTACAGTTATTTCTGATGATTGTTTCGGCGACAGCCACTTCAGTTAGGTTATCGACAGTATCTCCGGCAATCTCCTTAAATTGGCGTTCAATTGCTGCACTGTCGCAGCCAGATGGATAGTCAGACGAATTGTAGTCGTCGTAAGTTGTATATTTGCTGTCATAGTCAGATCTGTACGTTGAGTTTCTTGGCTCGTATATAGGTACCGTAGGATTTGAATAGCTTTCTGTGGTGTTGGTTTCTAGACTAGGTAAAATTACCATGACTAAAAAAAGCGCACCCAAGTAGACGCCAACTACAGCGCCAACACCCAATGCTGCTCTTTCGAATCGTTTTTGAATAGGTTCTAAATATGGATATTTCTTAGTTTTACTCCAAACAATTTGTTTGGACTGATTGCGCCCATGAAACTGCACCAACTTGATCCCGATCAATGGCTGCTTTTTCAGCTCTACAATGATTAGTTCCGTCGCCATTGAATACTCTGGATCACCATTATCAATAGAATCAAGGAATATCGTCAGCACCGCATTTGAGGGAGAAAGCTCACAAGTTAAATCAGTGCTATCGATTAGACTGTTTAACTCCTCAGCAAAACTCTTGAGGATATTTTGTTTGTCCATTGTTTTGTCCTAGAGATAGTCCTATTTTAACACCAAAAGCTTAGCCCTGATTTCTGTCAGTCTATCGACGCGGTGTAATAGCTGCTATTGTCTAAACCCTATATTGTTGATTCTTCCTGTGGAAGAAGATTGTCCGGGCAAAAGAACTTCAATAAAGAGGAAATCTCAATCATGAAAAAGGGAAAACTACGCTTGACTCATTAGGATAAGCATCAGGATGATGTCACAGCTTTTCTGTATGATGAGGGATGGTCGAAATCTAGGGCAAAATCAATCGTGAAAACTCCCCGCTGGCAACGGCGCAAACTGAGTCTCAGGCAACGGCAACTAGAAATCTTTACCGTGGCCGCCCAGTTTATCCTCCGGCTCGGCAAAGACCGACTCCCCGGTGGCAACCCCGCCCGCAAACGCCATCGCCAAGCCCGCTGGCTCGTCAATCATCTCCTGGATTTGGGGCCGACTTTCATCAAAATTGGCCAGGCCATGTCAACCCGCCCGGATCTATTTCCCATCGAATACATCGAAGAACTGAGCCAACTCCAAGACCGGGTGCCCCCATTTAAGGGTCAAGCGGTGATCGCCGTCATCGAGCAAGAATTTAACAAATCTATCTACGCCCTCTTTAAGGATTTTGAACTAGAGCCCCTCGCCTCCGCTAGCCTGGGCCAAGTACACCGGGCCACCCTCTACAGCGGCGAAGAAGTGGCTGTAAAAGTTCAGCGCCCCGGCCTGAGTCGTCTGTTCCAAGTGGATATGCAAGTCCTCGAAAAACTCTTGCATTGGGCCAGTTATTTTTTAAAAGACCTCAAAAAATACAATCTCAATCAGATTTACCGGGAATTTTTCGAGCTTCTCTACCAAGAAATTGACTACATCCATGAAGGAAAAAATGGTGATCATTTTCGGCAAAATTTCGCCGACGATCAGCAAATTCTCGTGCCCAAGGTTTATTGGCAATACACCACCCGCAAAGTCTTAACCCTCGAATATCTACCGGGCATTAAAATTGACGACCGGGCCGCCCTCGAAGCGAGCAATATTGACCCAGACCACGTGATCAGCCTCGGCATTTCTTCTTACCTCAAACAACTGCTCCAGGATGGCTTTTTTCAGTCCGATCCCCACCCCGGCAATATGGCCGTCGATGCCACAGGGAAGCTGATTTTCTATGATTTCGGCACGATGACCGAAGTCAAATCCATGGAAAAAACCCAGATGATGCGTACGTTTTTTGCGGTGCTGCGCAAGGATACGGACGAGGTGGTCGAAACTCTGGTTTACATGGGCCTTATCGAGCCGATGGCAGATATGACCCCGGTGAAACGGATGATTGCGTTTCTTTTGGATCGGTTCCGCGATCGCCCCATTGATCTCCAGGAATTTGAGCAGATTAGTAACGAGCTCTACCTGATGTTTGAGCAGCAACCGTTTCGTCTGCCGCCCCAAATGACTTTTATCATCAAGGCCCTCACCACCCTCGATGGCATTGCCCGCGCCCTCGACCCCCAATACAATCTCATGGCGGCGGCCCAACCGTTTATTCGTAGCTTGGCCGTGAGTCACAAACCTGGGGAAAATCGCCTGGGGAGCCTCGCTCAACAGACTAAAGAATTTGTCCTGTACCAATTCCAGAAACCCAGCCGCACCGAAATGGCCATTAAACGCCTCGAATCACGCATTGAGTTAGGGGAACTGCAATTTCGCGTTAAATCCGTTGAAGGCGATCGCCAATTGCGCCGCATCTACCTCGCGATTAAAACCATGATGTACGGCATCCTCTGGGGCTTTAGTAGCGTGGTCGGTATTTTAGTCTGGAGTCAGGCGGCCTCTCTCTTCCTCATCGGGGCGATCGCCCTCACCGTATTTTTCTTTGGCCTCCAAACCCTCCGCGCCCTCCTCCAACTGCTCATCCAAGAACGCCTCGATCACTTAATCCGTCGTTAATAGGCTCCCCCGATTTCAATTTAGACACCATTGGAACAGCACGGGGTAAAAGTCCTGAAATTCCTTGCTATATCTAGGATTGAAGCATATTAATGGGGCGTCAAGATCGGTGGGGTCAAGGTCTTTTCGTAGCTAAACATACTACTTTTAACCAAGTCTTTATGGTAAGAAAATAATCTCTTTCTGTAGCATTAGTATTGCTCAGATTAACTAATAGAGTTGCCCCCAAGCACCATGAATTTTCAATCTTGCCCTAGCCCCATTTATTCAAGCTTTTTGTACTGCGATTTGAGCCTAGTCACCAGGCAACCCGATAAAACTATGAAATCCATATTTTTCAGGCGATAAAGTCGATCTAGAATAAATTGCCCCTGACATAATTTTGTCGCTGCGCTCACCCACTACCCTCCCGATCCATGTTTCCCAGCCATGGGTAAAGACCAAAGGCGCTAAACCCTCTTCAAATCAATTCCCGCTAGTGTGTTTCATATGAAAGTGCAAGATGCCATCACCAAAAACGTTGTGATTCCGGGCCAAGTCCTCCAATCCCTGATCCAACGGCAAATGTCGGGGACCATGACCATTTACGATCCCTTAGATGAATCGGTATTTTGGCAGCTTTATTTTGGGGGCGGGAAGCTGCATTTTGCCACCAGTGGTATGGGTAAACGGGAGCGCTTAACATATCTTTTAGGGCAACTGTTTCCGAAAGCGAAATTTCCCATGGGAGATAGCTTTTCCCAAGATTATGATTATATTTGTCAAATTTGGAAAGCTGGAAAATTATCCCTTCAGCAAGTCCGCCAAGTTTTATTTTTTACGACCCAAGAGGCGATCGCCCAGTTTTTATCCCTGCCCCGCGCTGCCATTAAATTTGAACGCGCCCTTAATCTAGATCCCCTGTTGCTGTCCCTGTCCCTCAAAGAAATGGTGCGCCCAATCCAGCCGACCGTTCGCCAATGGGTACAACTCCGCCCCGAAATCGCTTCCCCCTTCCAACGCCTGCAAATCAAAGATTTCCGTGAAATCCGGAGCCGCTCCTGGCTCAACCTCCAGGACTATCAATTTATGGAAAGCCTCCGGGAGCCCCTCGACCAACAAGTCACTCTCTATGAACTGAGTCACCACACCCGCCGTTCCACCCTCGAACTCAGCCAACTCTTTCATCCCCTCGTCAAAACAGGCTTAATTGAGGTTATTCCCTATGCGGGCGTTCCACAAAAACCCAAACCCTGCATCGCCTGCATCGACGACAGCAAATCAATTCAGCGAGTCGTCAAAATGACACTGGAAGCCAGTGGGTTTGAGGTCATTGGTGTCACTGAACCTGCCTTGTCCCTCAGTACCTTCGCCCGCCAACGACCAGAATTAATCCTGATGGATATCAACATGCCCGAAATCGACGGTTATGAGCTCTGTCGCCTGTTTAACCAATCCGAAATGCTCAAAAATATTCCCGTGGTCATGCTTACAGGTCGTGATGGAATTATTGATCGCCTCCGTGCCAAGATGGTGGGTGCTTCTGACTACATCGCTAAACCGTTCAATCCCCAGGATTTGATTCGGATGGTGCAGTCCTATGTGGAGCAAACATCAGCGCAATCTACGCCCTAGGGGTAGAGGTTGTATTTCATATAATCTCTAAACTAATTTCAGAATAAGTTGCGCTAAGTTCTAGTACTGATCAGGAAAATACAATGAAAAAAGTTTTAGTTGTTGATGACTCTAAATCGGAACAAACCCTTGTCCGGGCACTCCTGGAGAAAATGAGCCTGGAGGTGAGCCTCGCGGACAACGGCGATGAAGCCTTGGCTTGGCTGCGCAACCATGACCAACCGGATCTGATTTTTCTTGATATTGTGATGCCCGGACTCAATGGCCTCGATTTATGCCGAGAAATTCGCGAAAGTCTAGGGTACGAAGAAGTGCCAATTATTTTTTGTTCTAACAAAAGCCAGGATTTCGACCGTTTTTGGGCATTACGTCAGGGAGGCAATGCTTATTTAACGAAACCCTACAGTCCGATGGAATTTATGAAAACGGTCAAAGAGTATTTGGCTTAGACAGTGCTGTTTTTTCTTCGATAAAGGTCTGATTTTGCCATGGTCGCTCCCCCTACCCAAGCCGATTTCTTCCGGGTTCAACTGTATCCTTCTGGGACTGGCCCCCTCGCCCAAACGCGCTTGTTGATCCCCCTAGAAAATATGTTGGAAGTGATGACCCTCCCTCGCCAAGGCATTTGCCCGGTACCAGGGGTCGCCCCAGGGGTATTGGGGGTGACGAACCAACGGGGGCAGCTCATTTGGGTGGTGGATCGGCGATCGCCAGCGGGATTAGGAACGTCAGCAGCGCGACCCAATCCCCAGGAAAAGTTAAGGGTGGTGCTTTTGGGTCAGGGGGAGGCAGGGCAAGTGGGCTTTGTGGTGACCCAGCTTGAGGGAATTGCTCCGTTTGACTTAGGGGCTGCGGCTCCGGTGGCGACGGCTTGGCAAGATTTTTATCCCCATTGCGATCGCCAACTGGTCAGGGGGTCAGAGACGGGGTTTACGTTGGCCATGGCCCATTTATCCCACTACCTACAGGGCACCCTGGTCAATCAGTAAGTTTTGAGTTTTTTCAACGTCAATTTCACAGAATCACTACCTATGGGCACAACAGAACAGACCATGAACACGGCAACTTCTCCGGCTTTTTCTGAGGAAATCAAAGAACTTCAGGCGGCGATCGCCCTTGACCCGACGGACATCGTGATGAAAATCAGTCTGGCGAGCCAACTAGAAACAGAAGGATTTTTGGCAGAGGCAGCGGAAGTTTACCGCGACATTGTGGCATCGGATCACGATGGTGTCTTTGCGGCCAGTGCCCAACAGGCGCTCCTTGCCCTAGGGGAAGCGATGGATGTGCCAGCAAGTAACGGCAGTGGTAACAATGGCGATCGCCCGGCAGGGTCAACCAACGGGAACGGCACCGTCGCTACGACAAACCCTCCAGAAGAGGCCCAAGCACCACTCTCGGTGGAAGTCTCAGGAGCTAAAGACTACAGCCCAGAGATTTTGGCATTGCAAGCGGCGATCGACGCTGACCCCACAGACATGGTCGCCCAAATTAGCTTTGCCAGTGCCCTCGAAAGTGAAGGCTTTTTTCCAGAGGCGATCGCCATCTATCAGCAAATCATTGACCAAGATCCCGAAGGCATTTTTGCCGCCAGTGCCGCCAAAGCCCTTGGAGATCTCCAGGCACAGTTGCCCCAGTCCGATCCAGAGACCGATGACCCCTCGGCGATCGCGCTCCCAGACCAAGCCCCCAAACCCGTTGCCCTGGTTTACGACGATGTTGACTATACCGATGTCGATGTCACCTCCCCTCCCCTGAAGCGATTACAAAATCTTTCCATTGCCCAGAAACAATTTATCGGTATTTTTGTTTCCAGTGCCATTGCGATCGCCGGAGTGGTGGCAGCAGGGGCGGTGATTATTGTTACTTCTGGGCGATCGCAGCTGCGGGAACAGGCCACCTCAGAGCTCGCGGTCAACGACATTAACTACAACGTCAAAATTGACCAGATGGGTTTTGGGTTCCGGGGCCAATCGGATAACGCCGCAATCATCGCCGCCGCAGCGGCCTACCAAAGTACAGGTACCGTTCCCCCTGAGCAGCTCGCCCAGGTGCAGGCCATTCTCCAAAACGAAATCCAAGCCCGTAATATCGAATATGCCACCCTGGTCAGTACGAATCTCCGGATTATCACCAACGGCAACGGCGATCGCCAAGGGGAAGTGTTTGACCCCAATGGCCTCGTCACCCAAGCCCTCCAGACGAGACAGCAACTCAAAACCAGCGAACTACTCTCTTGGGATGACCTGAATCGAGAAGTAACCAGATTCCCCATTGGCACCAAAAAAGGCGAATTTGCCCTCGTCCGCTACACTGTCACCCCCGTGATCGGCAGTAACGATAATCTTCTTGGAGCCTTGGTTTCCGGCGATGTGATTTTCAATGCCAAATTGGATATTGCCGCGAATACTGTTAGCGCGTTCAATGGCGGTTACAGTGCGATTTACCAAGTCAACCCCGATGGTGGTTTCCAGCTCGCCAGTGCCCTCTACCAACAGGATGCCCAGGAAGAAGGGGAAGACAGTACCCGTAAGGTGATCCAGACCTCCCTTAATGCCCCTGATCTGCTCACGCTACCGGATTTCTCTTTCCTGACGGCCGCCGTCAACGCTAGGGGGGAAACCGTGGTCGATACCCAGGTGATCGATGGCATCTCCTATACCCTCGCGGCGGAATCCATTCTCAATAGCGCCGGGGAACCCGTGGCGATCATTGTCCGGGGCACCGATGAAAATACCCTCAATGCCCTGATCCAGGACAGCTTACTGCTTCAGACAACGGTGGGTTTAATTGGGGTCTTTGTGGCGGCTGGTCTAGCGTGGCTCCTGGGACGCACGATCACAAGACCGATCAAGCGCCTTCAAAAGGTAACCACCGAGTTTGGGGCCGGGAACCTTGATGCGAGGGCCGAGGTTTTTGCCAAGGATGAAGTGGGACAGTTAGCCACCACGTTTAATAATATGGCAGCGCAAATTCGCTCCATTACCGATGCCGTCGAAGCCCAAGCTCAAGCTAAAGATCAAGAGGCGGCCTTCCAACGCCAGGAGCGGGAACGTCTCCAGGAAGGGGTGATTCGGTTGCTGCTCCAAATTGAAGAGGTGCGCCAGGGGAACCTCACGGTACAGGCGATGGTAGACGAAGGGGAAGTGGGTTCCATTGCCGATGCCTTCAATGCCACCCTCCGGAGTCTGCGGGCCTTGGTTTCCCAGGTGAAATCTTCGGCAGACGAGGTATATGATTTGGCGATCGTCAACAATGACTTGATCACGCGCCTCTCCACGGAAGCCACAGTCCAGGAACAGGCGATCCAATCGGCGGAACGTTCGGTACAAGGCATTGCCCAATCCATTCAAGCGGTAGCGAAATCGGCCCAGGGGGCAGCCCAAATTGCCCGAAAATCCCGTTTGGCGGCCCAGGAAGGCCAGGCAACCATGGACGAAACGGTGACAAGTATTGATCTAATTCGGGGTTCAGTGGCAGATACCTCGAAGAAAGCAAAACGTCTGGCGGAATCTTCCCAGGAAATTTCGAAGATCGTTAACATCATTTCTGACATTTCCGAAAAGACGAACCTCCTGGCCTTTAATGCTTCCATTGAGGCAACGCGAGCCGGGGAAAATGGCCAGGGTTTCCGGGTGGTCGCTGATGAAGTACGTCGCTTGGCAGAACAGGTCACCACAGCAGCCCAGGAAGTGGAGCAGTTGATCGGCGGGATTCAGGAAGAAACGGCTCAGATGATGCAGATGATGGAGGAAAGTACTTCCCAAGTAGTCACGGGAACAGAATTGGTGAAAAAGACAAAAACGACGCTCCAGAGTGTGTCCCGCATTAGTGAGGAAATTGACAAAGTGCTGGCGCGGATCTCGAAGGCAATGGTCTCCCAGCGGGATGTGTCTGGGAAGGTCACGAAAATTATGCAATCGGCGGCGGAGGTGGCCCAAAAGACGGCGGCAGAATCCCAAACGATGTCTGGTCAGTTGGATGCGCTAACCCAGGTGGCGATCGCCCTGAAGGATTCTTCGTCCCGCTTTGAGATTGAGTAACGTTTGTATTTTTCGGCTGTTTTAATGTTCTTTTACTATCTTTGCCATGTTGGATGCTGCTAGTTTAAAGGCGATCGCCCTCGAAGCCCGCCACTGCTTTTTGCTGGAAGATGCCCCGGATTTTGTTGAGTTGTTCCATCAAAGTATGGGGCTGTTGCAAGCAGAACTCCAACAACCCGCAGGCCACGATCAGGCAAAGCTATACCAAGATCTGGTGCGCGCTGCCCATTCCATCAAAGGGGGCGCTGGCATCGCAGAATTATCGACCCTGCACAACCTAGCCCACCAGATGGAGGATCTCTTAGAGGCGATCGCCGCCGGCCGGATTAAAGAAGAACAGACTGCACTCGATTTGATCAGCCTCGCCATGGAGGAGGTGCAACATTGCCTCGACTTGGCAGCCCGGGACGACGATCACCCAGGGGACAGTCCGGGGGCCGCACAAATGGCGATCGCCCTCCAAGAATTTCTCGGTCAGGCCCAGACCCCTGCACCCGAAGCCATTGCTCCTGCTGGTAATGCCCCCAGTAAATTTGTCGCCACCGCCCTTAAGGTGGACCTCGAAGCCTGTGTGCAGCGCCTCGAAAAACTCCTCACCCACGATCCGACCCCCCGCAGTGCCGCCCGCCAACTCAAAACCCTCGAAGAAGAATGCCGCCTCCTAGGGGATGCCCTTGGGGTTCCCTGGCTGAAGGCCATTGCCACCCTGATCCAAACGGCCCTAGATAGTGCGGCCATTGATTCTGTTACCCTCAGCCAAGGGGCGATCGCTGAAATCCGTCGTCTGACCCAGGCATACCTAGCCAACCCTGATGAGGCCAAGATTAGCGAATCATTCCAAGCTCTCCTAAGCGTTCCAGAGCCACCAAAACTTGAGATCCCAGCCGAGGCTGACCCCAGTCCCGATCCAGTTCCTGCCACGCCGGTTAATGCCACGCCAAAACCTGCTCCCAAACAAACCTCTAGCCTGCAAATTCGGATGCCGATCCAGCAACTCAACCGCATGGGGAATGCCGTTGGGGAACTGTTTATTGGCTACGAAAAGCTCACCCGGCACCAAGATCAACTCCTCCGGGCCAGCCGCAATCTTAAAAAAAGAACCCAGCAACTCAACCCGATCCGCGATGAAGTGACAGCCCTCTACGATAAATTGGCTGTGGCTACCGCTGGTTCTGGCCAAAATGGTGGCAGCCAGAAACCGTCCTTAGAATTGGCCACTGCGACCCATACGGAATTTGACACCCTCCACTTTGACCAATACACCCAGGCCCATTCCCAACTCCAGCAGTTCCAAGAACTAATGGTGCAGGTGCAGGAGATCCAGGAAGATTTGGAACTAATGCGGTGGGAGTTCCAAGAATCTTTAGAAGGAGTGCGGCAACAGCTAGAGTATCTCAACCAGGATCTGACCCAATCGCGCCTGATGCCCTTTGGCAACTTGGCACGCCGTTTCCGTCAGTCCTTGGAGACCTTAAGCAAACGCTATCCCCAGATGGCACAGCTCGTGATTGAGGGGGAACAGGTTTTGGTGGATCAAGCAATTCTGGAACAATTGCGTACGCCCCTGACCCACCTAATCCGGAATGCTTTTGACCATGGCATTGAACCGCCCAAGGAACGCCGCCAAGCCCAAAAAACCAAGACGGGAACCATTCGCCTCAGTGCGCAATTGCGGGGCAATATGGTGGAAATTTTGGTGCAGGATGATGGCCGGGGCATTGATCTAAACCGGGTGCAACAAAAGGCGATCGCCAAGGGACTTTGTGCGCCTAATCACCAACCGACCGAAGCCGAAATCCTTGAATATCTATTTGCCCCAGGCTTTTCGACGAGGGACACCGTCAGCGATCTCTCTGGTCGGGGTTTGGGTCTTGATATTGTCCGCCTCGAACTGGCCCAACTCAAGGGCACCATTACCGCCAGTAGTGAGCGGCACCAGGGCACACAATTTACGATCCGCATTCCCCTGAGCTTTAATATTTTGCCGTTGCTCCTCTGCCGCTGCCAGCAACAGGCGATCGCCTTTCCTTCGGTGACTGTCCAGGCTGTGCTCTCGCTGGTTAACAAAGACAATTTAGAGTATCCAGAATTTCTTGATTGGCAGGGCACCCCCCTTAAACTCCATGCCCTCGATCAACTACTGCCCTATCCCCAAAGCAATCTCCTCTTGCCCCCGGAACAGCGGCCAGCCCCCACCATCGGTCTGATCGTGCGTCAGGGGAAAAAATCTTTGGCGATCGCCGTGGACGAAATCCTTGGGGAACGGGAACTGGTGCTGAAATCCCTGGACAATACCGTGGCCTATCCTCCCTACGTTGCAGGGTGTACCGTTTTGGGTTCTGGGGAGGTGATTCCGGTGCTTTTGCCCGATGCCTTTGATCAACTCTTGGCCAGCCCAGACCAACCCCAAGCTCCCAGCCCCGCCCCTGAGCAACCCAAGCGCCAACCGACAATTTTGGTCATTGATGATTCTGTTGCTGTCCGCCGTACCCTCAATAAACTGTTGAGTCAAGTCGGCTATCAAGTGCAGCAGTGCCGGGATGGTAAAGAGGCCTGGAACCTCCTCAACCGCTCAAAACAGACCTTTGATCTCGCAATTTGTGACCTGGAAATGCCTGGTTATGATGGCTTTACCCTCTTGCAAATGGTGCGGGGCCAAAGCCAATGGGATCACTTACCCTTCGTAATGCTCACCTCCCGCGATAATGATCTCCACCGTCAGAAAGCCCAGGATCTCGGTGCCAATGATTACTTCACAAAACCATTTCACCCGGTGCGCTTCCTGAAGGCGATCGCCCAATATGTTGAAACCTAACCAACCAGGCCAGTTTTCAGATGGCGGGAATCAAAATAGTTTGCAAAAGTTCCTCTACCCGTTGGCGGAGCTTGCGGTTGTGGGGGTCAGCCAGGAGTGCTTTGTGGAGATAGGTGCGGGCTTTGTGGTGTTGCCCCTGTTGGAGTAAATGGCGGCCCCAACTGAGGTAGGTAATCCCTTGCCATTGGCGCACCTCTAGATCTTGGGGGAGCCGCTGGGCTAGACCTTCCATTAAGGCGATCGCCCTAGCATAGCGTTGTTGTTGTAAGCAGTCCTGGAGCCGTTGGTAGCTCTGCCACTTCAGCCGCTGATCTAAAGGAGAAAGGATCGCCCTCCCCGTGGGCTGCTGTGGTTCTGGGGATGGGAGCCAAGTTTGTTTGTCCGGAGAACGGTGGATTTCGGCCAGGACTTTGTAGGCTTGGGTAATCTGGATGAATTTGTATTCCGCTTGGCGATCGCCACGATTTACATCCGGGTGACATTGCCGCGCCAAACGACGATAGGCCGCCTTTACTGCTTCCAGCTCTGCATCAACCCGTAACCCTAAAATTTTGTAGCACTCAAGGAGATTCATCGATGGTTGTTATCTGGAAGGAGGCGAAATTTAACCCAAGGATACCCCAAAAAAATCCTGTCAGCGTGATTCCTTTGGCGAAACCCCAACAACACCGCTATGATCCTCTGAAAATGTCCTCACAACTCCCCCTCACCCGAAAACATTTAATGTCTGCTCCGCTCCAAATCACCATTAAGCTCTTCGCAATCTACCAAGAAACCTACGGCACCGAAGTTTTACATTGGCAAGTTGCCCCTGGCAGCACGGTTATGGACGTTTTCCAGCGCATTCTCAGTGAACATCCCAGTTTGGCAGAATGGCAGGCCGTCACCCGCTTTGGCGTGAATTTAGAATTTGTCTCCCCGGAAACAGTGCTCCAGGAGGGCGATGAGGTGGTTCTGATTCCTCCCGTCAGTGGTGGTTAATTTTTTGAGCGCACCACCCGCTGGAAAAAATTCCACTACAATACAAAGCGACTTTTGTTCTGTCCTTTGAGTCCATTACCGTTAGTTCGTTGGTGCCGCCGATGATTATGCACGTTGCCAATCTCCGCCAAAATTACACCAAAGCGGGTCTCCATGAAGATGATGTGAGCGATGACCCCATGGTGCAATTTGCCACTTGGTTCCAACAGGCAGCGGAAATTGATGAAATTCGTGAACCCAATGCGATGGTACTTAGCTCCGTCGGCCCTGATAGGAAACCGAGTTCACGGGTTGTGCTCCTAAAGGATTTTAGTGAAGCAGGGTTTACATTTTTTACGAACTACACCAGCCAAAAGGGTTTGGAACTAACAGGAACCCAATACGCAGCCTTGGTCTTTTGGTGGGAACCCCTAGAAAGACAAGTACGCATCGAAGGCACCGTCGAAAAACTGCCTCCTGAACGCTCCGATGAATATTTCGCCAGCCGCCCCCGTAAATCCCAAATTGGGGCCTGGGCCTCTGCCCAAAGCCAGGCGATCGCCAATCGGGAAGTCCTCGAACAACGCTTCAAAGACCTCGAAGCCGAGTACGCCGATAAAGAGATTCCCCGGCCAGACCATTGGGGCGGCTTTTTGGTGAAGCCCGAAAAAATTGAATTTTGGCAAGGACGTCCCAGTCGGCTCCATGACCGGCTTGTGTTTACCTTACAAGGCGATCGCACCTGGCAACGGCAACGCTTAGCGCCGTAAATTTTAGCTCTGCAACCCGAAGCGGCCTAAGATTTGTACTGAGCAGATTCACGGAAAGTCAGTACATGAAAAGCCTTTGGAATGATCAAGAAGCAGCCACCTACCAGGGGGATTTGGCCCTGCGGGTTTACACGTCGCGTTTGTTAGGGCGAGATCCCTCTTTGGTACTCCATGGCGGTGGTAATACCTCCGTCAAAGTCACGGAAACGAACCTAGTTGGCGAAACAGAAGAAATCCTCTACGTCAAAGGGAGCGGTTGGGATTTGGCAACCATCGAGGCGGCGGGTTTTGCCCCGGTGCGGCTGCAGCATTTGTTGAAATTGGCTCAATTACCCAGCCTAAGTGACCCCCAGATGGTCAACGAACTAAAGACCCAAATGACCGTCGCCACCGCCCCGACCCCTTCGGTAGAAACGATTTTGCACGCGATTTTGCCCTACAAATATGTCGATCACACCCACGCCGATGCGATTGTGACGATTACGAACACACCGGAGGGACTGGAGCGAATCAAGGAAATTTATGGCGATCGCCTGGTGATCATTCCCTACATCATGCCGGGGTTTGACCTGGCCCGCCTCTGTGCCGAAAAATTCGCCGCCGCCGCCCATGGCCAAACCGAAGGGATGATTTTGTTAAACCACGGGATTTTCTCCTTTGGGGCGACGGCTAAAGAATCCTATGAGCGGATGATTGCCCTTGTCCAGGAAGCAGAAACCTATCTCCAGCAGCAAGGGGCTTGGCAGATTCCCCAACGTTCTGTAAAAACCAGTGACACTCCCATCGCGAAAACCCTAGCCCAACTCCGTTACGACGTTTCCCAGGTGGCAGGTTTCCCCGTGATTCTTAAAGGCGATCACCGCCCGGAAATTTTAAACTTTACCCAACGGGAAGACTTAGGGCGCATTTCCCAACAAAATCCCGCCACCCCTGACCATGTAATCCGCACCAAACCTGTGCCCCTAATTGGCCGCGATGTGCAAGGATTCGCCGCCGCTTACAAAGCCTATTTCACCAACCAAGCGCCCCAGGCCAAGGAACCCAAAACCATGCTTGATCCAGCCCCCAGGGTGATCCTCGATCCGGAATTGGGTTTAATTACCGTCGGCCAAACCGCCAAATCCGCCAACATTGTCGCAGATATCTATCGCCACACCATCGAGATTATTACCCGTGCTGAACGGCTCAGTCGCTACCAAGCCCTGTCCCAAAAAGATATTTTTGATATGGAATATTGGGATCTAGAGCAGGCCAAACTGAAAAAAGGGGGCAATCCACCAGAATTTACCGGCGAGATTGCCCTGGTGACAGGAGCTGCCTCTGGCATTGGTAAAGCCTGCGTTGAATCTCTCCTCAAACGGGGTGCTGCAGTGGTAGCTCTGGATATTAACCCCGCCATCGAAACCCTCTGCGATCGCCCTGATTTTCTTGGCCTGACCTGTGACCTGACGGACGAAATCCAAATTAAAAACGCCTTAGAGCAAGCAGTCCAATATTTTGGTGGTCTGGACATGGTAATCCTCAATGCCGGTATTTTCCCCCCCAGTCAGGCGATCGCCAATCTTCCCACCGACCACTGGCGACAGGTACTCGGCATTAATCTCGACAGCAATTTGGTTCTGTTGCGGGAATGCCATCCTTTCCTGAAACTGGCACCGAAAGGGGGTCGGGTTGCGCTCATTGGCTCGAAAAATGTTGCTGCTCCAGGTCAAGGGGTCGCCGCCTATTCCGTTTCCAAAGCGGCCCTCAACCAACTGGCACGGGTGGCCGCTCTCGAATGGGGTTCAGACGGGATTCGGATCAATACCGTCCATCCCAATGCCGTTTTCGATACAGGAATTTGGACACCCGAAGTCCTCGAAAAACGCGCCAAAGCCTACGGCCTGACCATTGAAGATTACAAGAAAAACAATCTCCTCCAGGTGGAAATCACTAGCCAGGACGTCGCCGAATGTGCCGTAACCCTTTGCAGTGATCTATTCGCTAAAACAACCGCCGCCCAAATTCCCCTTGATGGCGGCAACGAGCGCGTCATCTAAATATAAACAAAGTCCCCCTTCCGCAGGGGGAGCTAGGGGGATGTTATTTACATAATGCCAACAAAATGGAGCGGGCCTTGGCCACTAATCAACTCCAACAACAACGCCAAAAAGCCGATCATGGCGAGGCGGCCATTTAAAACCTCGGCGCTGGTATTCATGCCCCAGGACAATTCTTGGGGATACATTTTCATATTTTCTTTGGGGTGGGTGACCTGACCAAAGGTGCGAGGACATTGTTCGAGGGAATCGGTGACCAAGTTCGCCAAGGATTCGATGAACAATGGATGAGTATTCAGAGCCGGAACGCGGCGGAAATTTTCAATGCCAGCTTCCTCGGCAACTTCCCGATACTCAATATCGATTTCCTGGAGGGTTTCGATGTGCTCAGACACGAAACTAATGGGAATCACCACCAAATCCTTCACGCCTTTTTCGCCCAGGGCAATGAGGGAATCTTCGGTGTAGGGTTGGAGCCATTCTACGGGGCCAACACGACTTTGGTAGGCCAGGGTGTAGTCATTGGGACGACCAAGGGCTTCCATGATTAATTTGGTGCATTCTTCGATTTCTCGCTGGTAGGGATCTCCTGCTTCTTCGACATAGCTTTGGGGGACGCCATGGGCACTAAAGAAAATATGGGCCTGGTCTGGGTTATCAAATTGATCCAGCTCTTGGCGAATGAGATCGACCATCGCAGCAATGTATTGGGGATGGTCATACCAGGAGGGAATGAGGGTGTAATCGAGTTGATTGAGGTCTTTGTCGGTGCGCCACATTTCTTCGAGCACCCGGAAGCTAGACCCGCTAGTGCTGATGGAAAACTGGGGATAGAGTGGCAATACCACAAGCTGATCAAGGTCGTCTTTTTTGATTTCGGCGATCGCCTCTTCAGTAAAGGGGTGCCAGTAGCGCATCCCCACATAAACTTTGACCTCTTGACCCCACTCCGCTAACTTTTGGGCGAGGGCTGTCCCCTGGGCTTCGGTGATTTGTCGGAGGGGCGAACCACCGCCAATTTCTTTATAGTTTTCTTGGGATTTGCCGGCCCGGAGCGTGGAAATGAGCCAAGCAAGCGGCTTTTGCATCCATGGCGCGGGTAAACGAATAATTTCGGGGTCAGCAAACAAATTAAATAAAAAAGGACGGACATCCTCTAATTTGTCTGGCCCACCTAGGTTAAGTAATAAGACCCCAACACGACCCATAGCTGATACAAATTAAATTTACTGGTATTTTCTTTAAGTTATTGTAACAATATATCTCTTTGGGACGGCGTGCCTGTCGTGGTGGCTACAAGAAAGTCGAAAAAGTTTACATTTCACCACTTTATTTTTCAGGTTTTCGGCAAGCCCAAGTAGTGTCTTTCTAAACAACTCGCTTGAGGCCTTCAGCGGAGAAGCGATGGACCTGTTCGGCCCTTTGAGGACGCCCGAGAAAATATCCTTGGGCTATGTCACACCCCATTTCTTTGAGTAAATCCAGGATGGCCTGATTCTCGACCCCTTCTGCCACCACTTCTAGGCCGAGGCTATGGGCTAAATTAATCGTCGAGCGGACAATCACCAGGCTTTGTTCGTTGGTGAGCATATCCACCACAAAGGATTGATCAATTTTTAGGGCATGAACCGGAAACCGCTGTAAATAACTCAGGGAAGAATACCCGGTACCAAAGTCATCAATGGATAAATGCACCCCCAGATTAGCGAAGCATTGTAATAGCTCTAGGGCATAGCGCGGGTCACTCATGAGGGCGGTTTCTGTAATTTCGAGTTCAACCTGTGCAGGGATGATTTCATATTGCTGGAGGAGCGACTCAAAGGTGGTCAGGCAGTTTGGATCTAACAAGCTACAGGCCGATAGATTAAGGGCGATCGCCAAATCAAGACCTTGGTTTTGCCAGGCTTTTTTTTGTTGGAAAGCTTCTTCCCAAATCCAGTAGGTCAGCGCGTGGATTGCATCGCTTTGTTCCGCGAGGGGGACAAATTCGGCGGGGGAAATAAGCCCAAACGTGGGGTGGTGCCAACGGGCTAAAGCCTCTACGCCAATCAGTCTTTTTTGCCGGAGATCAAACTTCGGTTGGTAGCATAAAAAGAATTGTTGGCGGGCGCTCGGCTTTCCGAGGCTAGAGAGAATGGCGAGGCGACGCGGGGTGTAGTGGTCAATATCTTCGTGGTAAATCTCGTAGGCCGTGCGTTTTTGCTTTGCCGCATACATCGCCACTTCGGCACTGCGGAGGGCGGCGTGGCTATCTGTCCCGTGGTTGGGGAACATCGCAATCCCCAGGCTCGCCGTAATATGAATCACATTGCCCGCCGTGACAAAGGGTTGCTGGATTGCCGCCTGCAAAATATCGGCCAATTCCACCGCATGCTGGCAGGCTTCTTCCCATTCACTGTGCATCATCGGACAGGCAACGGCAAATTCGTCTCCCCCCAAACGACAGACAATCCCCTGGTAGGGACTGAGGGCCGAGAGTAAGCGCAGGGCAATCTGTTGCAGAAAGGTATTCCCAAGCTTATGACCCAGGGTGTCATTGAGATCCTTAAAACGGTCTAGGTCAATGAGCATCACAATGATTAATTCGTACCCCAAGGAGGGCGCATTTAACCACTCCTGAATCGTGTCATGGAATAGATTGCGATTGCCGATGGTCGTCAAACTATCGTAGCGGGCTTGGTAGCGCAGTTCTTTGAAATGGTGCGCATTGGCGATCGCCA
Organism: Synechococcus sp. BDU 130192; assembly: GCF_963876085.1. Classification (NCBI taxonomy): domain Bacteria; kingdom Bacillati; phylum Cyanobacteriota; class Cyanophyceae; order Synechococcales; family Synechococcaceae; genus Synechococcus; species Synechococcus sp. BDU 130192. The sequence continues at coordinate 169,599 of NZ_CAWNNO010000055.1, forward strand.
AAGAAATCGACTGACCCAGGGCGCGGAGGGTATCAATTTCATAGGAAGCTAAGGTTTTATCCTCTTGGAATAGCATCAACAGCAAGCCAAACTGTTGTTCATGGAAAACCAAAGGAATCGTTAAAACCTTCGCCGCATTGCTCAGGGCAACACTTTGGGGACTGAGATCATCACAAAAACAAGCTAATTCCGCAGCGTCTAAAATTTGGAGCGTTTTATCCTGCAAAGCATAGCGAAAAAGACGATGGCTGGCGGTGAGTTGATTGAGGGCAACGCGCCTTTCCGACGAAAAACCCGCATGGCTCTGGAGCTTGAGTAGGCCATCCTCAAAAGTTGCACCTTCTAATAAATAAAAACCAATACAAGTTTCCCCATAATATTGATGTAGCGTTGTCGTGGTTTCCCGGGCGATATCTTCAATTTCTAGGGAGCCATGTAAACGCTGGGTAAGGGCATGGGCCAAGGTCAAGAAGCAATTATGCATCTGCAAAGACCGTTGGGAACGTCGCAGTTCCGCTTCGACCTGTTTGAGGGCAGAAATATCAATGGCAATGCCCGTAAATCCCGAAGCATTTTGATCGAGATCAAGTTCAACCCGCGACGCAAATCCATATAGTCTTAAGGTTTTACCCTGTTTTGTCCGGACTCGAAATTCCCCTTCTGCATAGCCTTGACTAAAAACTTCTAGTAACTGTTGCTGCACAAACTCTCGATCTTCAGGCACAACCGTCTCGATCGCCTTGAGGTGAGACATTTCTGCATCACTAAAACCGAGCACTTCTTGATAAAAACGATTCCAACGGATAAAGTTGCCCGCACCATCACAGACGAACAACGCGCCTTGGAGGCTATTAAATAATCCTTGGAGAATATTGCGTTCGGATTCTAAGGCTTCACTGGTCTGTCTGTAGGCAGAGGCTCGACGCTGGAACGTCGTTAAAGTTGGCAACCACCGCACCAGTCCAACGCCAACGAAGATCAGCCCAACACCTTCACTAATAAATCGCTCACCGAACTGCCAGACCGTTCCTAAAGATTGCCACTGGGCGGCGAGGTATTGAGAGAATTGCAAAAAAGATAACCAACGTCCTAAAGCTAACAGGATGCAACCAAAAATAATGTAGCGATAGTCCTGTTGCCGCATCGCGATTTTTTGATCATGTTTTACGAGGACATAGACAATGCCCGTTAACATCAAAGCGGCACATAGGGCAGCAAGGGACTGGTACATAGATATGGCTAGAGCGGTAAGAAATGGTGTCGGAAAAAAGCTGCAATCTAAATGTATTTTATCGGTGAAAAACTTCTCAAATTATAGAATTGCTTACAGGTTAACTGAGCTTAACTAAACCTCTTTTGAGTTGGGGACATGGGCCTAGGGTTCAAGGAGATGCCGGGGCATGACAATCAAGGTTGTGCCTTCCCGACGTAGCACATAAACGGTCTGATGGGGATCAATGGTGACGGTTTCGTCGGCGCAGCGGGCGCGCCAGGAGTTGCCTTCGTACAAAACGCGGCCAGCTTCACCGGGGGCGATCGCCGTTAGGGTTTCGGCATCGGCAGCATCACTGAGGGTCCGCATGGAAGTTTTGGGGGTAAAAAAACGGCGGGAACTCACAATGGCGATGGTCGAAAACAGCAGCCATAGAAAAATTTGTATATTCGGATTCAGGCTCGGAATGAGATACACAATGACAGCCACGGCCACGGCCCCAAGCCCTAGCATAAACTCCATGAAGGCGGTGGGAAAAATAAACTCTAGGGAGCAAAGCACCGCGCCAATAATTAACCAGATCATTAAAGGATTGAGCATTCACCGAGACCCTAATACTGGGGATTTTTCGCCATATAATTCGATCAGGGATGGCCTCCGTGGGTCAGCACCATTGACCGCTGACTTCATCATAGCTTGACTACTGGGCCTGGGCTGTTTGTGCGCTGTACTGTTTTCTAAAGTTTATGTCTATTACTCTTCCTTATCTCCGAGCATCGGGTTCCTTGGCGTTAACCTTTCAGGCAGCGGATCTTGTTGGCGATCGCTACTGGGTGGTTGCGCCGCAAATTTGGCAAGACACCAAGCCCGAAGCACCACCGGACTGCACAGCCCCCAATGACCTGGCCCAACGCTATGGCAAATTATATTCCCGTCAACTGCACCTGCCCCGCATTTACGATATTTTGTCTCTTCCGGAAGGGGAAATTTTACTCCTCGACAACATCCCAATTAACAATCAAGGGGAACTGCTGCCTGCCCTAGGATCGGTCTGGGCCGATGCTTCTCCCCTGCAACAGTTAAATTGGCTGTGGCAAATGCTCGATCTCTGGGAAGATTTGGCAGCCGTGGCCATGGGCACTAGCCTTTTGCCGTTAGAAAATATCCGGGTCGATGGTTGGCGACTCCGACTGATGGAATTATTGGCCGATCCCCCTGGTGCGCCTGTCACTTTAGGGGCCTTAGCAACCCCCTGGCGATCGCTCCTGGCCGAAAGCACGCCGCCACTCCAAGCAATGCTGACGGAACTAATTGAAAGCTTTAGCGAACCGGATGCAGATCTAGAGATTATTTTGCCCCGGTTAAATCAGCTCCTTTTGGAGCAGTCTAGCCAGCAACATCTGCAAATGGCGATCGCCAGTGCCACCGACCAGGGAAAACTCCCCACAAGCAACCAAGATGCCCACTACCCCACGACCCAGGATTTAGCCGCTCCCCCTACGGCAACCCTAGCCTTGAGTGATCATTTACTAATGGTGTGTGACGGCGTTGAAGGTCATGGCCAAGGTGAAGTAGCGAGTCAGTTGGCAATTCAATCCCTCAAGTTGCAATTGACGGGTTTCTTCCAAGGGCTATTCGATACCGATGAAGTGGTTCCCCCGGCGGTCATCGAACAACAGCTAGCGGCCTACATTCGCATTACAAATAACTTGATCGCCGAACGTAACGACCAAGAAGGACGCACGGGGGGCGATCGCATGGCCACTACTCTAACCCTTGCCCTCCAGGTACCCCAAAGACCCAAGGCCGACGAACTCCAGGATAGCCACAGCCACGAACTCTACATTGCCCAGGTGGGGGACAGCCGGGCCTATTGGCTTACTAAAGATCAATGCGTTTGCTTGACGGTGGATGATGATGTGCTCAGTCGGGAAGTCCAGGCGGGCCGGGCCATTTATCGTCAAGGGTTACAGCGTCCTGATCACATGGCCCTCACCCAAGCCCTAGGGATTAAAGGGGGCGATCGCCTCCATCCTGTGATTCGCCGCTTCGTGTTTACTGAAGATGGGGTGTTGGTGGTCTGTTCCGACGGCCTGAGTGACCAGCAATTTTTAGAGTCCCATTGGCAGACCTTCGCCCCGGTGATTATCCAGGGTCATTTGCCCCCGGCGGCCCTGCTCCAGAGCTTAATCGAGAAGGCGATCGCCAAAAATCCTGAAGATAACATTACGGCGGCGATCGCCTTCTACCGCTTCACAACGGACACCTTCACCCAGGCCCCGGAACTTGAAACCACTTCTTCTCCTGAAGACTTTGAGCCGGAATTTGTCCCCCCGGATCTGGCCCTAGACACAACCCTTGAGGCGGAACTGGCGTCGGAACCAGAAGCGGAAAATAGTCTGTCCCAGTTCACCTTAATTTTAGTGAGTTTAGTAGCGATTCTTTTGATGTTAGTCCTGGCGGCCTTTGGTTTGAACTGGCTGTTAAACCGTGAACCTCTACCGACGCAACCGGGTGATCCGAATCTTGAAACCCCTACAAACGTAGAGTAGTACGCAGGAAATAAGCAATTTTTTCTGCACTTTCTGGCATCCCTAGGGCAGCGACATTGGCGGCGATCGCCTCCCGTTTTCCCGGTACTCCCAATAGACCCAAGACCATCGCCGTGAGAGATTCAGGGGTTAATTCAGCCTGGGGTGCTAACAGTGCGGCTTCGTGTTTCGCAAAAACCTGGGCATTGAGGGTTTGGTGGTCCTCGGCGGCGTAGGGATAGGGAATCAGAATGGCCGGCGTTTTGGTAATGGTTAATTCCGTCAGGGCGCTGGCCCCGGAGCGACTAATCACCACGTCCGCCCGTTGCAGGAGGGGAGCAATATTCTCAACAAAGGGTAAGGTGAGATAGTTTTCGGCTTGGAACTGACTAACATCAGGGTCGTTTTTCCCGGTGATATGAACGATCGAGGCTCCGGCTTCGAGCCAGCGGCCCGCACATTGACGCACCAATTGATTAATCCCCACGGCCCCCTGGGAGCCTCCCATTGCCAAAATCAAGGGGCGATCGCCTGGAAGATCTAACTCTAGGGGTTGGGGCGTGAGAAATTCGGCTCGCACTGGGGTGCCGAGGTGAATGGTTTTTGCTTTGGGTAAATATTGGGCCGACTCCTGAAAGCCCACAATCACAGCGGTGGCATATTGCCCCAACAGGCGGGTCACTTTACCAGGAAGTACATTCGACTCGTGGAGGATCACCGGAATTCGCCGCAGTCGCGCCGCCAGGATTGCCGGAGCAGCAATATATCCCCCGGTGGTAAAGACTAGATCAATTTGGCGATCGCCCAAAATTTTGTAGGTTTGAAAAATAGACGCGAGCAACTGCAAACCATTGGCTAGCTTTTGGAGGGGGTTGCCCTGGAGTCCCTTGGCCGTGACCGCATGGCGGCGATATTGATTAGGCACTAAATCCGTTTCGAGGCGATCGCGTACCCCCAACCATTCAATCTCACAGTCCGTTAATTTTTCTGCCACCGCCAGGGCCGGAAAGAGATGTCCCCCGGTGCCGCTGGCCGCCATCAAGATTCGGGTCACTGCCTTTGCCACAATTTCAGTCGTTTTTCGTCTCAGGTTCTAGAATAGATTACACGTTCTGATCAACTGATGGGAACTTGTCCGCTTGAAGGAGTGATCGAAAATTTATGGGCTACTGGCAATCTTGGCAACGGTTTTTTGGCATGGCGATCGCCACGGGAGTTTTAACCCTGGGATTTGGTTTACGCAGCGAGGCCCGCACTCCGGCCACTGCCCCAGCTTCCCTCACGGATCTTTTGGTAGACATTGACCAAGCCGCCAATGACCAACAACTAGAACAACTCTTAAATTTCTACGGTGAGAATTTTACCCACAGCGACGGGCTAACCAAGACGGATCTCCAGGACTTGTTAACGCAACTCTGGGAAGAGTATCCCCGCCTGAGCTACAACACCAAGCTCCTCAATTGGGAACAAACGGGCGATCGCCTCGTGGCCGAAACCGAAACCCAAGTGCGGGGCCTCAAGAAACAAGCAGGCCGCTGGGTTCATTATGAAAGTACAATCCGTTCCCAACAGACATTCCAAGGGGACAAATTGATTAGCCAAGATATTTTGTCTGAAGCGTCAACCCTCACCAGTGGCGACAATCCCCCCGCCTTGAAAGTCTTAATCCCAGAAACCGTTGCCCCTGCCGCTGATTTTGGCTTTGATGTGATTGTGCAGGATCCCTTGGGGGAAGAGATTTTATTGGGGGGTGCCCTCGAAGAACCGATTACCAGTAGCACCTACACGAATCCGGAGGCCTTTGACCTGGATATTCTGCCTGCTGGCGGCATTTTTAAACGGGTAGAAGCCCCCACCGAAGCGGGAGATATGTGGTACTCGGCCCTGGTGGTACGCAGTGATGGCATGGTGCTCACCACCCACCGGGTCAAGGTTGAAGATGCGCCTCTCCAGGCCAACGGTCTATAGTTTGTCCGGCTAATTTTGTTTGAGTGAAATCTCTAAATAGCGTCAATTACCGCTCCGTGTTCAATGTTTGAGAACGCTACTGGGGCGGTTTTTGGTCTTTGGTCGGATCTAGGTCGGGGGAATACCCATCTTCGGGGTGGCTTTGTTTCATGAAGTAATAGCCCACCGTCAGGGAAAGAATAATCGCAGCAATGCCAAATAAACTCACGCTATCGGTGGTTTTGATGTCTAGGATAATTACCTTCCGGGCGATCGCAATAATGGCGACGGATAAAACCACCTCAAAATGGGGGCGTCCCTTAGAAAGATAGGTGTTGATAATGCTCTCTAAAAGTTCGATGCCGATAATGATCAGCATAAAGAGACTAAAAACTTCTAGCAGTTGGTCAGCGTTTAACAACAGTATTGGGGGGGCGGCAATACTTTGGAACAGGAACCAGCCAAAATCCAGGGTCGCTAAGCCAATGGCGATCGCCATCATCGCCAGCAAGATTTGAATCATTAATTTTTCGTAGCGTTTAAAGAGCTTGAGCATTGAGTCCCTGGGGCTAGAGTGGTGTTCTGGTACAAAAGGATTCCCAGGGAAATATTGTAGTATGCGGCCTTCTTAGGAAAAATAGGCCAGGGTGACGCCAGCCCCCCCTTCTTTTTGATCGGCGAGTTCGTAGCGCTGAATTTGGGGATGGTATTTCAAAAATTCATGGACGCCTTCCCGGAGCTTGCCGGTACCTTTGCCGTGGATAATCCAAATGACCTGGGAACCCGCAGCAGTGGCATTGGCGATCGCCTGTTCGAGGCTACTTTCTGCTTGGTGCATCCGTTGTCCCCGGATATCGATGGTATTGCGGGTGGTGCGCACCGTCACGGTTTCGGGGGTTTTTGCTTTGGGGAGCGCTTGTTTTTTCGGGGTTTTTGGCTTGGGTTCTGCTTCGACTTTCTGGCCCTGGAGCGATTCAATTTCTGTCCAATCGAGGGACATTTTCATCACCCCAAAACGGGCGACGAGGGTTTTATTGTCAGGGTCTAGTTCAATGACCTCGGCGGTTTGTCCCAGCTTAGAAATGCGGATTTTTTCCCCCAATTGCGGTTGATAACCCGGTTTTTTCCGTTTGGGTTGACTCATTTTGCTCGCGGCAATGTCCCCCAGGGCTTCGGTGGCAACCTGGGCTTTTTGGGCGGTGGGCTGGCCCTTTTGTAGGGTGCGAATTACCTGGGCAATCTCAGCTTTGGCTTCGGCGATCGCCGCTTGTACCTGTTGGTCTTGGGCGAGTTTGAGTTCTGCTTCCCGGCGTTGGAGATCGGCGGCTTTACTGGAAACTTCCGTATAGAACCGTTCGGTCTGTTTGAGGAGGGCTTCGGCTTCCTTGGCTTTTTGCTCCTGTTCTCGCCGCTGGGCTTCGAGGGCGGCAATCACCTCGTTGACATTGGTATTGGTATTCCCCAACAGATCCTGGGCTGTTTCCACAATTTCCGCATCTAGGCCCAAACGCTGGGCGATCGCCAAGGCATTGGAACGTCCCGGAATCCCCCAGAGCAACTTGTAGGTGGGCCGGAGGGAATATTCGTCAAATTCGACCGAGGCATTTTCAAAGCGCTCATCCTCGTACTTCAGGGCCTTCAGTTCCCCGTAGTGGGTGGTAGCCACCGTGAGCTGGGTCTGGTCTGCCAAATATTTCAACAGGGCGATCGCCAGGGCGCTGCCTTCGGTGGGATCGGTGCCGGCCCCCACTTCATCGAGGAGCACAAGATTGTTCTGACTCTCCTGGTCTAAGGCCTCGATAATGCGACCCACACGGCGAATATGACCGGAAAAAGTCGATAAACTTTGCTGGAGAGATTGTTCATCGCCAATGTCAGCTAAAACCTGGTCAAACCAAGGGACTTCCACCGGGGCGATCGCCGGGATAAAAAGGCCCACCTTCGCCATGAGCGCGGCCATTCCCAGAGTCTTTAAGGTGACAGTTTTGCCGCCAGTATTGGGGCCTGTGATCGCCACAACGCGGATTTCTGGGCGAATTTGCACATTGATCGGGATAACTTCCAGGCTTTCTTCTTGCTTCTCTTGCCACACCAGCAAAGGATGGCGCAACTGCCGCAGTACTGTCGGTTGATCGGGGGCGATAAATTTGGGCGGATGCCCATCGAGCCAAAGACTATAGCGAGCGCGGGTCATGGCGAGATCGAGGGTGGTGGCGATCGCCAGGAGTTTTTCGAGATCCTCGACTACCTCAGCCACTTTTTCGGTGAGCTGACGCAGGACAATTTCAATTTCCCGCTCCTCTTGTTTTACGGCCTGGCGGAGGCGATTACCCAACTCCACAATCCCCTTGGGTTCGATGTAAAGGGTCGAGCCCGTGCTAGAAATATCGTGGACGATGCCAGGAATTTGTTCTTTTTGCCCTGCCTTAACGGGTAACACAAAGCGATCGCCCCGCTGGGTAATGACTGCTTCTTGGATGGAGCCACTGTGCCGCTGCATGATCCGCTGCAAGGTTTGGTAAATCTGCTCCCTGGCCCCTTTGATTTTGACGCGAATTCCTTCGAGCTTCGGGCTGGCTCGGTCTGTAACATCTCCCCGGTCATCGATGCAATGGTGAATATCTTGTTCTAATTCCGGGTAGGTGCGCACCTGCTCAACCAGGCGCGTCAGTTGGGGGAGTTCTAGTTCCGCATTTTCCACTAAGCGCCGCAAACGACGCACTCCGGCCAGGGTGGTGGCAATGAGCAATAAATCTTTGCCAGTGATCAGCCCGCCCACGGTCGCCCGCTCCAAAGCATCACTGATATCACCAATCCCCTCAAAGGAAACGCCGTTGTCCACCGCTCCATCTAAGGCCTGCATTTCGACGGTTTGGGCCAGGAGAATCTCACTGTCTGCTTGGCTCTGGGGAAAAACCAAATGCTGCGCGGCGATCGCCCCTAACTTGGTTGCGGCAAAGGTCGATAAATGTTGGCACAGGCGTTGCCATTCGAGAAGTTTAAGGGTTTCGGCTTGGATCTCAGTCAAGGACAGTTAAGGGGAAATACGGCAGAGTTCAATTATATAGAAAATGAATTGAGCAAGGCGATCGCCCTTAATGGGGAGGCTCCAATGGCTGATCTGTACCGTGGAGCCACACATCACTCTGGAAGACAGGAATAATGATTCCCGCTTTTTCAAAGGCAATTTTGACCCGTCGCCGAAATTCCCGTGACACTTCCCACTGTTTTAGGGGCAAAGTTTTGATCCACAGCTTGATCACCATGCCCCGCTCATTGAAATTATCCACCCCCAGGACTAAGGGCGCTTCAATAATGCGCGATCGCCAATCTCGATCCGTATACATTTGTTCGGCCACTTCCCCCAACACCTTGAGGGCAAAATCTACATCAGTTTCATAGGGCACCGGAATATTGAGATCGGCCCGTGACCATTGATTTGAAAGGTTAGCGACGATCCGCACTTCTCCATTGGGAATCGTAATCAAGCGGCCTTCTGCATCCCGAATTTGGGTAATGCGGAGGTTGATATTTTCGACTAAACCCGTCACCGAGCCCACATTAATCACATCGCCAACGGCATATTGGTCTTCGAGGATAATCGAAAAACCATTGATAATATCCTTGAGTAAATTTTGGGCCGCAAAGGACACCGCCAAACCAATGATCCCGGCCCCGGCAAGGAGGGGCGCGATATTGATATTAATCGACCAAAAAAAGACCAGCAGGGCAATCACTAAAATAATCAGGGTGACGACGCTGCGCATCACCTGGGAAAAGGTTTGTACCCGCAGTTCTAGCCGTTGGTTCGACTCTTGGGTGATGAACGTAAACGCTTCGAGGGCACCATCGGCCAGGAGTTGGTTAAATTTGGCAATCAACGCATAACTCAGTCGGATTAGTAAGTAACTCACTAGGGCGATCAAGGCGAGCCAAAGAGGATATCTAAAAATGCCCAACAGCCAAACCTGGGCAATCCGCGTTTGGGGAAATAAGCCCAAGTTAATAAAAATGGCTGCGGTAATCGCGCCTCCCTGAAGCAGTTGGCTCAAACGGACTTTGACTTCCCGGAGGTTGTTGCTTTGCCGTTGGCTCAGTTGAATTGAAATGAGGGTCGTATTACCTTGGGGAAATTCTGCTTCCCGCTCCTGTTGTTTGTGGAGTTTACGCTGCCAGCGCCGCCCGAAAATTTCTAGGATTAAGGCCACCACGGCAACACCAATGGCGATCGCCACCCGTTGTTTTAAAAATGTGTCCGTTCGTTCAAGCTGAGCCCGGTCTAAGGCACTTTCAATCTGACCAATAATTTGCTCGGTGCGTCCTTCAATATCTTCGCCACTCAGTTGTGCGTCCCAGCGGGTCACGGTCATCAAGCGGATGGATTCATCATCTCCCACCTGGATTTGAATATTATTTTCTAGATCACCGTTCGCTTCCCCCTCAGATCCAACAGGTATCACTTGAATGTTTGGGGCATTTTCCGCGTCATACACCCGTTTAATTCGGTTGAGCTGGGTTTGGATATAGTTTAGCCGTGTCGAAAGTTCCGAACGGGGGGCCGCCACCTTAAAAATACAGTGGCCATCCAAATACACACACCGATCGACGATTAGCTCCTGACCATTGTTCGGCAACACCTCCCCTAGATCTGCTTCCGGTAAGGGTAGACCAAAAATCGCCCCCGCTGGTTGCTGCAATCCAAGGCTGAGGCTGATCACCAGCAGGCAGGAGGAGAGGAAAAGGAGAAAAGGCGATCGCCAAATTTTGAATAAGTGACTATATAAAAATTTAGTAACTTTCACAAATGCAAGGTGTTATGGAAACTTCAATCTTTATTTTTGGCCAAAAACAATCTAATTAACAACCCAAACCCATAAGCAGTACACGAAAACTAACTGCCCTTGCTGTCAAAGTTATACTTACGTAAAGATTCTTCCCTGGGATACTTGAAAAAAAAAAGCTTTCAATGTAGTTGTTAACTTGACTGATTTTTAACAAAAAAAATATTAATTACTCACAACAATTAAACGTAAATTTCTTATAAAGAATGATCGTTTTTTTGGGGAAGTGGGGTATATTTACTAGAGTAAGGGGCTATATATTAAGTATAAGCTCCATCCAATTACACATTCAAAATTTTGATTATTGGAGAAACAAAAATGAACTTTGTAAAAATCGCTGCTGTTGCCGCTGGTGCTGCTGCTCTTTCTCTCGGTTTTGCCTCTTCCGCAAAAGCTGAATTCGCTGCTTCCGTTTCCTTTGTAGATCAGGAAGTTGTCGGTGGTTTTGGCACTGACCAAACCGGCTTCTCTGGCTCTGTTGCTTTTGGTGACGGCTATGCCGCTGCTGCAACCGGCGCTGCTGCTGTACAGATTCCTTTTGGTCCCGACATTGTCATTACCCAAGGTTATGCTATCGGTAATGCTGAAACTTCCGTATTTATCGAAGTTAACGAACTAAATCCCTTCGATGGTGAAGAGGAAGTCGTCGAATTCACTATTGGTGAAGACTAATACTGTTTGGTCTTTGGTTTAATAACCTTGTTTTAAAGGCAAAGGCTTAGATACTGTATCTAAGCCTTATTTTTATGGTTTGATTAATGTGTAAGTAATTTCCAGAAACACATTCTCTCAGATTATCTGGCCGTGTCTTAATCTTCGTGCTTGTTGTTAGACAATTTATCCTCGATCTTAAAAATGAGGAATATAAAAATAAGCTCTTAAAAATAACTTGTCAATAACAAGGTTGCGATATCTAAACTGTTATTTGTTAATAGTACTAAGAATAAAAATAAAGATGGCGAAAAATTTACTTTTCGCCATCTTTCTGCTTTTTGAATGGAGGAACTTAAATTGACTCTTACCGAGGACCAAACGGATTGCCAGGTCGACCAACACGGAAGGTCAAAGTGTAACGATTATCAATAAAGTTATTAGTATCAAATCGATACTCATTTTGACTCCACCCCAGAGATAATCTTGGGCTATTGTAGTCAGTGCCGAAGCGGAAACCCAAGTTTGCTCCCACTAGAGCGACATTATTGCCTTCATCGTAGGGAGTATAAAAACCAGCAAAGGTAACACTTTCTCCAAAGTCAATGCCTGCGGATAAAACTGTGCTTGCATCATCAGAATTCGGGAAAAAGTCAATATTTTGATCCACACCCAGTCTGATGGAACCAAAACGAGCACCGGCACTTAATAAAAACTTACTGGCGTCTGCATCAACGAAAATATCGTTACCAATGTCGTCTGCTTGGTCAATGGCATAAACGAGAGATGTGCCGAGAGTAAAGCTGGTATTTTTATCAGCTGAACTAAACGTTTTGGCAATTTCACCCCAAACTTGACTGTAGTAGTCTCGGTCAGGATTAATGTAACCAATCAAACCAGTAAAGGCTCGCACACCTCTCTCTGGATTGAGATATTGATAATCAGCTCCTAGATAAGAACGGAACTTTTGCCCTGATTCTCCTTCGGTATAGTCCCAAAGCAGACCAGTGTAATAGCGCTTACGATTGCGAGCATCAACTTTAGTTCCGGTGAAACTTACATGGGGAATGTAGTTTGTTCGTTCACGATAAACAAGAGTATTAGGGGCGATCGCATCTCTCTCGAAAATGTCAAGACCTACCTGGGTATAAGCATCCGGAATATCGCTAAAGTCAAAGTCGATGATATCTGTTACTTCTCCAAACTCATCCAAAAACAAACCAAAGATATCAACATTGATTTGCTCTTCGTCGAGATCACCTGAACCAGCTTCTTCAAATACAGAATCTACTAAACGTGGTGCCGAGATATTTCTAAAACGAGTTCCGTTCTCGGTTACTTCAAAACTGCGATCAATTACCGGTGATAAACCAAGCCAGATCCCGTTATAGCGACCAACTGGAATGTCTGATAATTTACGTTCTTCACCTGGTGCTAATGGGGGCAGACTTTCTGCTTTAGCAATACCCGCATGATACCAAGCAAAGCTATTCGCCGGCACTCTAGCTGCATCGGCCGCTCTAAAAATATTAACGTTAATATTAGCGTTGTAGGGTTCGTCTGTTCCTTCTAGAGTAGGCTCTGCGTCCGGCAACCAAATACTCGCAAGCTGGGCAACAATATCCAACTCAACACTTTCATCATTGGGGATAATGTTGAGCGCCCGGACGGTACGACCTAAAACAGCTTCTTCGCTGTTCTGCTTGATGACTTGCCGGACATTGGCGAGTTTGGTCGTTACCACATAATCAATTTCTTCAGATCTTCTGGTAAACCGGTCTCGGCTCGTATCTTCAGCAAAACCAGAATTGCGTACATCCACATCAATACCTAACTGCTTCTCACCTTCCAACAAAGTTTCTACAGAGCCAATGTAACCATCCCCATCTGCCTCTTCAATTCTAGCTAGTAGGGATCCCGGAATAGGCTCACCATCGCCATCTGACGCAGGAACAATCTCTCCAAATTGATAGCCATCAGGAATGTCATCCCCAAGCAGAATATCTGTAGGAATCAGATTTGTCGGTTCATTTTCATCATAAACAAGTCTTACCGGTGGTGTATAGCTGCAGATAGAACCATCTGGTGGATTTTCACCTGCTTGAGGTACTAGCTCACAGGAGCCAGTAAGACTAAATCGAATACGAAAGCCCTGGATTGTTACAGGCACTTCCAATGTTGTCGTCACTTCTCTAAGCTGTTGGGCTGTCTTGACTTGGAGAAAATTCCCATGGAATTCTGTGGTTAAGACATTATCTTCAACACTGGCGCTCGTACTAGACCCTAAATTTTGCAGGATTTGGAAACCGGTGTCCCGAATAGTGAAATCTCCACTGAGAATATTAGTCGATACCTCTAGGTCAGAGAGGTGAGAAACAGGAAGTTCGTCCAGATAAACAGTGGAATACCGGGGATTTAACGTTCGAAGCTGACTGTCAGAAATGACTTGTACGTCAGTGTCTTCGCTCTGATTGTCTGATTCAGAAAGAATATCTTCTAGCTCTTGTTCTGGATCCTCTCCTTCCCCGACGATACTTTCGTCACCAACTTCTGACTCTGGCGATACTTCGTCTGGCTCAGAGAGCAGCTGCTCTAATTCTTCATCAACATTTCTGAGATTAGAGGGAGAACCGGGTTCTGAAACACTTGTGTCCCCGGCTTCATCAACACTAGGAAGCGATGATTGTCCTGTCGATGAAGCACCACTACCAGATTGAGCAATCAAACTTGTCTGTTGTCGAGTTTCAAGCTCAGGGACGGACTGAGGTTTGACGCGTCTTTTGTTTTCTTGTCTTTCTATGATCGGGCTGGAGTCTGAGAGAAGATGCTCTGCCGGATTCGCTGAAGCCGCGAAGATAGGGCCACAAGATAGAAGGATTGCAGTATAGACTACTGCCCTAATACCTTTGACTTGTTTTAAATTCTTGAAGTTCATACCCACACACCAAAATTATGCTTCTATTTTACGTAGACTTCCCGAAAAATCCGAGGGAATCCAAACTTATTTAACAAGTGAAACAATATTCTTCACATATTAGATGAGCTACTTTATTTTTCAACCACTCTTCATCAAAAATTCAAGACGATCGGAAATCTACCCTTAGACCGATTGCTTTTTATTTATTTGACAAAATAGTTGATTTGAAGTGGTGAATAGCTAGATAAACTAGGCTCTTGATTACTATTTGTTATGAAAAGCGCAAGTTTTATCGATGATTTTTGTCCTAATACTTTAAAACCACACCTAAACTTGCATAAATCACTGTTTCGAGAATTGTTTGTGACACTTTGTAGCTATTCTTAATATTTCGTGATTTGAACATAACACTCCCCACAACTCATAGTCCTGTGAAGTGTTTGCATTGGTATGTGTAAACACTTTGGCTGTATTTCATTAGTCAATTAATAGCGTGTCAGTTTTGACCCACGATAATTTACCTCTATGGTTTCAGTAGAGTGTATCTACACACAAAGGTAAAGGCCTTTAACTCTTTGGGATGTACTCGCACCGCATTTTTTGATTCTGAGGCGATCGCCTTTATTCCGTCTCTATTCCGTCGGTGCCGACAACAACTTCCCAACGGTGCGATTTTCTGGAGTGAATGTTTCCTGGGCAACCCGTTGCACATCCTCTGCGGTAATCGCAGCAATGCGGTCTAGCTCCGTGAACAACTCCCGCCAGTCTCCCGTTTGCACTTCATAGGTCGCCAACAGACGGGCCATCCCCATATTCGAATCTAGCGATCGCAACAGACTGGCCCGCGCTTGAGTTTTTACCCGCTCTAGCTCCTCAGGGCTCACTGGCTCTGTTTTCAAGCGTTCCAATTCCGCCGCAAAGGCCGCAGCCACATCATCTACGGTTTTTCCTGGAGCTGTGAGGGCATAGAGCAACATAATATTCGGATATTTTTCGCCGGGAAAACCATTAAACCCTTCCGCATTCAGGGCCACCTGTTGTTCTTCCACGAGGGACTTGTACAAACGGGATGTGCGGCCATTGCTGAGAATCGAAGCGATAATTTGGTACACCACATAGTCTGGATCCGTTAACTGGGGCGCATGGTAGCCTTCCAAGTACCACGGTTGGCTGGGCAGTTCGAGGGTGACAGAACGGGTTTCTGTTTGGGTTGGCTCCACGGGAATTAGCGGTTCCTCCAGGGCCGCAGCTTTGGGGAAACGACCAAAGTAAACCTCTGCCATGGCTTTGACCTGGGTGGGGTCTACATCTCCCACGATGGCGATGGTGAGGTTATCGGGGGTGTAGTGTTCCGCAAAGAAATCCTTAATGTCTTGGCGAGTCAGATTACGAATATCTTCGTCATAACCGATCACCGGACGACGGTAAGGGTGAGTCGAAAAGGCCGTATCAAGAAAGACTTCGACCATTTTGCCGATGGGAGAATTATCCGTGCGCATCCGCCGTTCTTCGAGGATCACCTCCCGCTCTTTATAAAATTCCCGAAAAACAGGATCTAAAAAGCGTTCCGACTCGAGGGACATCCACAGTTCTAATTTGTTGCTAGGAAAACTGTAAAAGTATTGGGTATAGTCGGCGGACGTGGCGGCATTTAACCCAACCCCCCCAGCGGCTTCAACCACTTGGCCAAAGGCATTTTGGATGACATATTCGTTGGCTTCTGCTTGCACCTGCTGAAATTCGGTTTCAAGGGTCTCGAACTGAGCCATGTCGCCAGCTTCCTTGGCTTGCTGCATTTGGTCAAAGAGTCGATCAAGACGATCTAATAGGACTTGTTCGGCCTCGTAGTTGGTGGTGCCGAGGTTTGTGCTGCCCTTGAAGGCGAGGTGTTCGAGGAAGTGGGCCACCCCTGTTTTGCCGTCGGGTTCATCGACGCCGCCCACATCGGCATAGGTGACAAAGGAAACGACGGGGGCGCTCCGGTCTTCGAGCACGATAAATTGCAGGCCATTGTCGAGGGTAAATTCGGTGATATTTTCAATGACTTGGTCGAGGTAGGGTTGAATCGAGGGGGTCACACCAGGAACCTGGGCCCAACTGATGGCGGGGGAAAGTTGCCAACTGATCACGGCGATTAAGCAACTGGCGAGTAATCTACGACGGAACAACCCTTTAAACATGGAGATTTTTGGTGATGATCTTGAAGAAAATATTCTCGTCCTATTCTAAAGGAAAGTTTTTGGAATGCCCGACGGGTTAGATCGGAAGATAGCGGCATTGATCCCCTGAAAACCGGAGAAATGGGCGACTCCCTGGCAAATTTTGGCGGGAATAAATAGTAAGATCGACGGGTCTACTTTGTCCTATCCTTGATTTTCGATGCCCATGGTTTCCCCTGATTCTGCCGCTAATCTCTCTGAACAACTTGACCGTATCCAGCAGGAATTATTAGCGATCGCCGCCCAATATGAAGGCAATGGGGAAAGGCTCCTGGAGATTTTGCGCGAACTAGAATTCACCCATCGTCAAATTTCTGAAGATTATTTTTATCCGAGTCTCCCGGAACGGCGGCGGGATCTGTACAACATCCTGCGGGACATGGAAACGGAAGGGGGATGGCCCTACATTGCGCGGCCGAAGTTACAGTTTATTTTGGAAAAGTTTTTGGCGGTGGAGTCAGAAGCTTTAGAGAATGATTCTGAGGATGACGGGGAAGAATAAAAGTAGAGCAAGATATTTCAGGCGAAACCATGGTCTCCGCTGCCCTCTACGACTGCTTAGAATTTGGCATCTCATCCCCGCGCCTTTTAGCCCGCCTAACGGCGGCGATCGCCCGGCAGTTACAGGTGGACTGGGTTTGTTTGAGGGTCGATTTAAGCCCATCCCAAAGCCTGACCGAGACCTGGCCCACGAACCTAGCCGATGTCAATTTTGTTCTACCCCAAGAATTTCATCCTGACATTTGCACCTATACCGATTTACGTCACACGCCTTACCACACTCTGATGGCCCAGGGTCTGGAGGCGATCGCCACTGTGCCCCTCCCCGCACAGCAGGCCCAGGGTTATCTATGGCTCGGTTGTCAGTCCCAAACCTTACCCCAGATAAACACCCTTGAGGCACTCCGTCCACCGCTCCAGTTGGCCCTTGGGATCTTGGCCCAGCAAAACCGCATCGTCAACTGCCAACAGTACCAACAGGCCCAGCGGGAAATTCAGCAGCTCATTGATGAAATTCAAGACACACCAAAATTATTTCAGGCCGCCAGCACCCAACTCCAAACAATTTTCGGCGTCGAGCAGGGAGGTATCCTTTTACTCAAATCAGCGAATCCCCTCCGTCAACGACAGGAACCCGATCCGACGGATACTTTGGAGCTCAAGTCTAGCTGGTCTGAGCTGCCGACCCAATGGTCGCTCCAGGACTGTGAACTCTGTCAGGTGGCTTGGCAAAAAGCGCCTCTGGTGTGGGCGATCGCCGATACCACAACCCATCCCTGGCAATCTCCTCTGGTGCGATCCCAAGTTCGTAGCCTACTCTTTGCCCCGTTAATGGGTGGGCAACTGTCTTCCCAGCACAGTCAACCGGTCTTAGGCTTTGTGATTTTGGCCCAGCGATCGCCCCGACAATGGCTCCCCGAAGAAATTCAAACCATGGCCAGCATTGCTCACCAATTGGGCCGCACGATGATCCACCACCAGGCCCTCCGGCAGGTGCAATCCCTGGTCGAAGAACGCACGAGTCAATTGAAATGGAGCCTTGAAGTCCAGGCGAAACTTAGTCAACAGATGCGGCACCAAATTCAACAACTGCGGCACCTTAATCGCTTGAAGGATGATTTTTTGAGCACTGTTAGTCACGAACTCAATACCCCCCTGGCAACGATGAAGCTGGCGATTAAAATGCTCAAACAACCGGGGCGATCGCTAGAAAAACAACGGACTTATTTAAACATCCTCGATCAAGAACTCAACCGAGAAAGCAAACTCATCCACGACCTGCTCCAGCTCCAACAGGCAGAGGCCAGTGAATTTGCCCTCAAACCCCAACGCCTCGCCCTCGGCCCGGCCCTCTCAGAGCTTGTGCAAAAGTTCCAAGATCGTTGGACTCCCCTCAAACAACTCCAGTTTCACCTCCGGTTTAAGCCCAAGGCTCTCAGCACAAAATTGCAATTTGAGACGGATCCAGAACAGTTTCTCAATGCCATGAGTGAACTCCTCACCAATGCCGGGAAATATGCCACCCCCAAGAGTAACGTTACCCTCAGCGTTGAATATTTGGGGCGATCGCCCGCCCGGATTCAAATCCGCCTTTGTAACGATGGGGCCGCCATCCACACCGAAGAACAATCCCAAATTTTTGATAAATTTCGTCGGGGCACCGGGGCCACAGCCCAGGCCATTCCTGGTACTGGTCTTGGTCTCGCCCTCGTGAAAACCATTGTTGAACATTTAGAAGGTAGCATTACCGTTTCTAGTGACCCCAATCCTCACCGCAATGATTACCGCACGTGCTTTCTATTGGATTTTCCCCAGGTGATCGCCGGGTTTTAACGGGCGAATTTTTAGATCAATATAATTAACGACTTACTCCTCTGCATCCACGGTTTGGGGCACAAGCCTCGGATAAGGCAGACCTTGGTGGGCGAAGGCTTGTTTCGCGCGACGGATTAAATCCGTTTTATAGATAAATTCATCCCTCGCATCCATGGGATAGCAACGGAGCTTAAATTGGGTGCCCCACATTTTTTCTTGCATCACCACCACAATCGGCAACTTAAGCTGGGTATATTTGCTGCTGTAGGCCGCTTGGTAGAGAATTTGGATCACCTGCTCCACATCAACGCCATGGCCAAAGAAAAAGTCCGTGGCGACCTGGGCTTCGAGTTGACCGCTATTGGCATTGGAAACCGCCTCTGTCCAGGTTTTGTTATGGGGAATGGTGACGAGGTTATCGTCGGGGGTCTGGATCTGAATCCCCCGCAAGCCATAGCCAACGACCTCGCCATAATGTTCGCCAATTTTAATGCGATCACCAACGCGGTAGGGCGCTTCAAACAAGGCCACGGCTCCGGCAATGATCGAACTGACATAATCCTTAAAGGCAAAACCCAAGGCCACAGCGATGGTGCCGGTTAGGGCAATGAGATTGTTTTGGGAGAGATTAAAAAATAAGTTCAGCAGATAAGCGAGGATTAAAATTAGGATCAAGCCCTTCCAGAAGGGGATTGATTGTTTAATCAAGAGCCGCAAGCGTCGGGGCACCCGTTCCGACAACCAGTTAATGGTGCCTTGGATCAGGGCCATCGTGCCATAGGCAATGGCGATCGCCAGCACAGCCCGGAGGATTTTTTGGATCGTGAAATCCGTTAAAAGTCTTTGGGATAAATTTTCAGGCGGGTCAACCTGGGCCAAGAGGGTGAACCATTCAGACATCGGCACAAAGGATACTCCCATCGATTAATCTTCCCCCACGAAAAAATTGTTATTGGCCAGCTCACTTTTGAGGCGGATATAGTGGGCCGCTTGGATGGAGAGGGCCCCTTGATTTTCCCGCAACACCCCCTGGCGGAGGAGCCACTGGATCCGCGCTTGGATGCGATTCCGGGATTCTCCCAAACTCAAGGCCAGATGGGCGCGGCTAATTTGGCCATGGATCAAGACAGAATGGAGAATGTAGAGATCACCACTGGCTAAGCTAGGAAGACTGGGTAGGGCTGGTTTAATACTCTCAAGGGTGAGGGGCTGTTGGTGCGGATCTGTTGCGTCGAAATCAAATTGGAGGTTTGGGTGTTGCTCGATTTGCTCTTGGTGAATCCGTAAGCTTTGGAGCCAAAGATTTGCGGCGATTTGACCTGTGCCGTCGGCTTGACTAGCGAGATTTTGCCAATCATCGAGACGCTCCCCTTTAGGAGAACCTGATTCAGCCGTATCCTCTGGCGGGTCTTCGGGGACATTAGGGGGTGGCAAAACCACCTGGGCAATGGGTTCTAACCAAGTCTGGAGCGTTTCCCCTTTTAACTTAGGCAGGGTGTCCACATGGCTAAAATAGGCGCTAATTTGTCCCACAAAATCCAGAAAGTCCCAGGCCCAATGGTTACAACTCATGATCCAGAAACAGTGGCGATTTTGAATGGTGATATCCCGGAGGGTCTCAATGCCTTCCCAACCGCCAATACACCGGAGAAAACATTGCTCTAGACAGGGAATAATCACCAGGGTTTGCCGTTGTTCTAGTTGATCCACAGTGGGCTGATCTTGGCGATCGCCTGGGCTGAGATCAATCTGGGGATAAAGTTCTAGGGCTTTTTGGATCTGTTGGCTAATGTGTCTGGGGTGGAGGGGGCGCTGTAGACAATCCAGGGGAGTGAGGATTTCCAGATCAGGGAAAGTTTGGCGGGGAATACTCTCACTCAAAATTTTGGGGAGCGGCTCCACGGGATTGCCCAGGAGCACAAAACTGTTGGGGGCTTCTAAATTGGTTTGCCAAGTTTCAATGGCCTCGGTAATGGAGGTTTTGACAGGCGCACAATAGCCCTCTGGACTCGCCAGGGTTTCCAGTTGACGCGCCAACTGGAGGGACAGGGTATCGGGGAGTTCTACCAAGTCGGCAGCTTCTTCCGTGGTTGCCTGCTGCTGGGTAAACCAGGTGTGGAACTGCTGTTTGAGGGAGTCAACAAAAAGAGGTGCCATGGCATCGGTAGGGGAAAGCTACAGGGCGATCGCCAATCCATTCCCGGAGGAATCATCGTTATCAAGCCCATTTGCTCACAATTTGTCCGCCATTTTAGGGGATATTTGCAGAGCAGCCGACTTTTTCATCAAGATTGCGTCATTTTACCCAATGGCTCCTCCGGCGATCGCCACAATTTCGTCGCGAATTAATATCTTTGTCGTTTTTAAGAAATATACAAAAAATCGTTTATTGCCAGGGTGATTCGTTATCACAGAAGAGAGAATCAGAGGGCATTGTATGGGGTTTCCACGTCGCTTTGTTAAATTTCTCTTACTGGCCTGTTTAAGCTGTCTGTTGGCGATCGCCGGATTGTCTGGGTGCCAACAAATCCTCCAAATCAGCCAGGTCACCAACCAAGCCGCGCCTTTTCCCGCCGTTGCTGCGCTCCCTTTACCAGAACTACCCGACTGGATCACCGAAATTAGCCCCACCGGAGAAGCCGCCGACCTCGCCCAAATCAGGATTCTGTTTAAACATCCCCTGATTCCCGTCGCCCAACTCGAAAGCCCCCAGGAAACAGCCCTCCTCCAAAAGATTGAGCTGATTCCCGCCATTTCTGGGCAATTTCGCTTCCTCACACCGAAAATGATTGGTTTTCAAGCCGACCAACCCCTGCCCAAAGCCACCCGTTTCCAAGTTACTCTCAAGTCCGGTTTAGGGGATCTCGAAAATAATCAACTCACGGAAGATTTAGCTTGGACATTCCAAACACCCCAAATTCGCCTCAGCAATTTACCTGGGGTTGTCGGTACCTTGCCCGAAGATGCAGAACCCTTGGGTCTTGAGGAAGAAAGCACAGTGACTAGCAACACCCAACTCGACCTAGACTCCCTCAAGCAACATACTGTTTTTGTCAGCGGCCAGAGCAAAGTTAAGGCAACTGTTACGATGCAGGAACCGCCAGCAGATATTCTTTCAGACGGTCAATTCGATCCCGAAAAAACCTGGCAATACATTGTTAAACCCCGTCAACCTTTACAGAAAGCAAGTCAATACACCCTGGAATTTCAACCGGGAATCGCCCCAGACCAAGGCAATTTGCCCACCGAAAAAAGCTTTCGCTCCGTCTTTAAAACCTATGCGCCGTTGCGATATGAAGAAATGACTTTTTATGGGCAACCGGATGCGGGGGGAGCCTATGGTCGCTTTGTGAAAGGGAGCGCCCAACTGGTTTTTAATAATGGTTTAGATGCGGATGCAGCGGTGGAAAATATTACGATTAGCCCGAAGCCGGAGGGGGATGATCTCGCCGTTCGTACCTATCCCGGTAGCCGCTCGGTGGATCTGAATCCGTGGGTGCTCCAACCGAATACTAATTACACGATTACGATTAGCAAAAATCTCAAGGATCAATATGGGCAGACCCTCGGCAAGGATCAAACCATTACCTACAACCCCGGTGATGTGGCGGCGGATATTTGGGCGCAACGGGATCTGAATATTTTTCCGGCGGGGACGGATCTGAATCTTGATATTGAAACGATTAATTTACCTGAAAGCAAGTTTCAGGTGGGTTATCGGGTGGTGCAACCGACGGATTTGGTTTACGCGGCGACGGCTTATCCGCAAAATAACAGTACTGATTTAGTGCCGTCCGAAAGCAGTTGGGAAAGTATTCCAGTCAAACAACCGAAAAATCAGTTGGTGAAAACGCCGATTCCGATTCGGGAAAAATTGGGTGGGAATACGGGTTTACTCGCCTACGGGATTACGGCAAAAACCAATACCTATAAGGATCAGAATAATCAAACCCAGTGGCGATCGCCACAATATTATGGCTTGGTGCAGTTGACGAATTTGGGGGTGTTTGCCCAGTGGTTTCCGGAGTCGGGCATTGTGCGGGTACACCATCTGGATACGGGGGAGGCGGTTTCTAATGCCCAGATCGAAATTTATCAATCCAAGTTAGATCAAAAAACGAAGGGCAATCCCCAAGCTTGTTTTACTGGGCGAACTGATGGGGGTGGTAATTTACTCGTTGCGGGAAATGGCTGGCGGAGTTGTTTGCAGGGTCAAGAATATGCGCCGCAATTGCTGGTGATTGCCCGCGAAAATTCGGACTGGGCTTTTACACGCACCGATGAATACAGCGGTTCCTACGGGTATGGGATTTATGCCGATTGGGATAATGGGGAAACCCAAGGGCGGGGCACAATTTTTAGCGATCGCCAACTGTATCAACCGGGCGAAAAGGCTTATTTTACAGGGGTTGCCTATTATTTGAAAAATGGGAAATTGCGGCAGGATATTAACCAAAATTACAAAGTGATCCTGAGTAATCCAGAGGGGAAAGAGACGACCTTAGGGACGTTTCAGACGAATCGCTATGGCACATTTACCGCAGAATGGGATGTGCCGAAAACACAGGATTTGGGGAGTTATTACCTCCGCGCGGAAGCACCGAATGGGGTGAATATTTACGGGGATTTTCGAGTGGCTGAATTCCGTCCACCGAATTTTAAAGTAGACCTCAAGCTCGATCAAAAATTCGCCAAGATGGGCGATCGCCTGACGGCTACGACCCAGAGCGATTATTTGTTTGGTGCGCCCGTGAGCAACAGCAAGGTGAATTATTACGTCACCCGCAGTCGCGGTTATTTTCAACCGGAGGGGTGGGACGAATTCCAGTTTGGGCGGCAGTGGCATTGGTCGGAAACGGAGCCGTCCATTAGTAGCGATGTGTTGCAAACGCAAAAAACCTTAAACGATGGCGGGCAAAGTTCCCAAACCATCGACGTGGCGCGGGATCTGCCCTATCCAGTGACCTATCGCGTGGAAACAGAAGTGACCGATGCGGCGAATCTATCCGTGTCCAATACCCAAACCTTTACCGCGTTGCCCGGCGATCGCCTGATTGGGATCAACCATGATTTTGTTGCCGATGCGGAAAAACCCTTTAAAACCCAAGTGATTGTCACCAGTCCCGACGGGAAAGCGATGGAAGGGCAAACGGTCAAATTAGAATTGCAGAAGGTCAATTACAGCGAAGTTTCCCAAATTATCGAGGGATCTCAAGTTAAACGCCCCCAAGTGGAATACGAGGCGATCGCCAGCCAAACTATTAAATCTGCCGCCAAACCCCAAACCGTAGAATTAACCGCCCCCAATAGTGGTTCCTATCGCCTCCATGCCACCATTAGCGGGCAACCCGATGCCGCCGCCACCGATAGTTTCATTTGGGTCAGCGGTGCGGGCTGGTTTAATTGGGGTGATCGCTTCGACAATAATCGCGTCGAAGTGACCCTCGACAAAGATGAATACAAAATTGGCGACACCGCGACAGCATTAATTCAATCCCTCTACCCCGAAGCGGAACTGTATTTTTCCGTGATTCGCCACGGCGTACTGTACGAAACCCAGCAAACCGTGACCGGAGCCGCCCCCCAGGTGCAATTTACCGTTACGCCGGAGATGTTGCCCAATGCGGCGATTGAAGCCGTTTTGATTCATAAGGGGGAATCCATCGAAGCTGCCCGCAAAAATGGTGTGGATAAGCTGATGAAAATTGGCTTTGACGATTTCCGCACGAGCCTCGCCGAGAAAAAATTAACCGTCGCCATTCAGCCCCAGCAGAATCAGGTGATGCCCGGTGACGCACAAACCTTAAATCTGCAACTCAAAGACCAAGCGGATCAACCCGTTGCCGGACAGTTAACGGTGATGGTGGTCAATGAAGCGATTTTGCAATTGACGGGCTATCGTCCTCCCGATCTGCTGGCTGAAATTTATCGCGATCAACCGATCACCACCCGCTGGGCAGACAATCGCCCCGATGTGACCATTGCGCCGATGGACTCGACCGAAGCAAAAGGTTGGGGTTATGGCGGTGGCGCATCCTCGGCTTTAGCAAATACCCGCACCCGCACCGATTTTAAGGCGATCGCCTTTTATGATGGTTCCGTTTTAACGGACAGCAACGGTCAAGCGGTCGTCTCCTTTACGTTGCCCGATGACCTGACCACATGGCGCGTTCTCGTGGTGGCAACAGATGATCAAATGCGTTTTGGTAATGGCGACGAAACCTTTATCGCCACCCAATCCCTGCTCACCAATCCCGTTCTCCCCCAATTTGCACGGGTAGGCGATCGCCTAGAGGGGGGAGTGATGGTCACCAATACCACGGGTTCCAAAGGTCGCTTAAACATCGAAGCCCAAGTACAGGGGGCGATGGAATTTGTCCAAGGGAATAAACAACGGCAAACGCAAACCGCCGAAATTGGCAATAATACCGAGGTGTACCGTTTTCCGATGGTTGCCAACGAAGCCGGAACCGCCACCTTTAAATTTACAACCCAGAAAAATGGGGTCGCCGATGCCGTGGAAGTGCCCCTCGACGTGAAGCAATTAGCGGTAAAAGAACAGGCGATCGCCACGGGGATTTTGACCGAGGCTGAAGTAAAAATTCCCCTGAACATTGATCGGCAAGTCGTTCCCAACCAAGGCGGTTTAACGGTCACCGTTGCCAGTACCCTAATCCCAGAATTAACTGCCCCGGCCCAAGATACCTTTAACGACGACGATTTCCCATTCCTCGAACCCACCGCCAGCCAGTTGCTCATTGCCGCCAATTTAGAAATCCTCAAACAGCGGTATGGTCAAGCCTTTGCCAATTTCAATAGCCAAGCCGAAGCGAGCCAAGCCCTCACCCACTTAACCCAATTACAGTTAACCAGTGGTGGCTTTGCCTCCTTCCCCGGAGACGACACCCCCGATCCCTACGTCACCCCCTACGCCGCCGAGGCGATCGCCCTTGCCCAGCAAGCCGGATTATCCGTTGATGAAAATGTGGTGAATAAGCTTAGACAATACCTCGATCAAACCCTTGCCAATCCTGCCCAATTTAGCGAATGCAGCACCACCAACTGCAAAAATACCGTCCGCCTCGAAACCCTCTTAGCCCTTGATCAATTCGGGGATGTGCGCGGCGATTTTGCGGCAACCCTGTACGATGCCCGCGAGGAGTTTGATGCCGTCGGCAAAATTAAATTAGCCCGCCACCTCTCCCAACTGCTCGATTGGCAAATCCAAGCTCAGGAGTTAGCGGATGAAGTCAACGAGTTAATTTATCAAACCGGACGCACCGCCCAGATTAATTTGCCCCAACGCTGGTTTTGGTATCACTCCAACACCACCGCCCAATCCCAAGCCCTCCGCCTATTTGCCGAGATCAAACAAACCCCCGCAAGCCTCAGCCAAATCTTGCAAGGGTTGCTCGATCAACGGCGCGATGGCACCTGGCAAACCAGTTATGACAATGCCCAAGCCCTCACCGCCTTAACTGCCTACAGCGCAACGGAATCGATTCCGCCCAGTTTGAGTGGCGCTATCAAGCTTGACCGTAAACAATTGGGTGAATTTAATTTCCAAGGCTACGAAAATCTCAGTGCCACCGTCGATGTGCCGATGCAGGATCTCCCCAAAGGCAATAGGGATCTGATTATCCAAAAAGACGGCGACGGCAAACTCCATTACCTGAGTGAATTTAACTATCGCCTTCCCGGCAGCCAACCCGGCAAACTAAACGGATTGCGCATCACCCGCTATATCCGCCCCGCCAACCAAACTGAGGTTATTCGTAAATACGGACTGTACGACCTCAAAGAACCCTTTAGCATTGAAGCAGGGCAAGTCTTTGACATTGGTTTAGAAGTAATCACCGATCATCCCGTAGATCATGTGTTGATTAGCGATCCCCTGCCCGCCGGCTTTGAAGCGATTGACACTGATTTTCAAACCGCCACCACCTATTACCAACCCCAGCAGGACGCCTGGCAACTCAGCTACCAAAAAATCTATAAAGATAAAGTCGTTGCCTACGGCGATCGCCTGAATGCGGGCGTTTACAATTTGCACTATTTAGTCCGCGCCATCACCCCCGGCAGCTTTGACTATCCTGGGGCTGAAGTGTCACTGCAATACAACGCCGAAACCTTTGGCAGAAGTACTTCTTCGACGTTAGAGGTGAATTAGGCGGGGAAAATCCGCAGGCGGCGATTGGGTTCTTCCCCAAAGCTCGATGATTGCAAACGGTAATGTTCAATCAATTCATGTTGCATCTTACGGATTTTGGCCGAACGGGGCAGCAGTTCCACGGGTTGACCCTGGGGAATGACGATTTGCTCCACTGCTAGACGGGCTTCTTCGAGGGCATCGATTTCATCATCGCTATTGCTTTGGGCAAATAACCGTAAATCTGTCGGTTCTTGGTTTTGGGGATCATCTAAATTCAAAATGCGCCGCAAACCCCGCGTGATTTGGGGGATTGTATTAGACTTCACCGCATGGATCGGCACATGGCAAGTTTGAGCAATTTGACGCAATTTAGAATGATTTTTCAACTGCGATCGCAACGCTAAAACCGCATCGGCCCCTTCGAGATCTTTGGTGAGTTCGATGGGCAGCCGCAAAATTTCGATCACCTGCTCTAGCTGCGATCGCCCCACGCCATAGGGATACACATAAACCGGATAATCCTCTCCATTGGGGCCAGGCACCCGCACTTTTTCCTGCTGTTGTGGATCGCGGGCAATCCAGGATTGATCAATGAGGGGATCAAGGGCGTTGCTTCTAGGGGAAACTAATTTTTTTTTCTGGCTACCGAAAGGGAGAGGAGCCATTTTGCCAGAAGCACGCAGTCCCCGTGGACGGCTGGGTTCAGGGGCCATCTTTGTTTGGGGGTTCCAGTTAGGAATCTCGACGGGATGCTCCATTTCCTCGGTGATTTTCACGTGGCCTTGATCATCGACAGTGCGGACTTCCAGTAACGGTTGGTGACCCCGCAAGAGGGTATCAATGGTGATCGACACATCACTATGAACCACCCACCGTTGCCGTTCTAGCATTTCTACGGCCACATCAAAGGTTGGAGGCGCTTTTCGTTCGAGGACGGTTTTTTGCGATCGCCGTTTGCGAGCCTCCTCATCCCCCAGGGTAACGGCTTGGATGCCGCCGACAAGATCCGAGAGGGTGGGGTTTTTAATCAAGTTTTCGATGCGATTACCGTGGGCTGTCCCGACAAGTTGAACACCCCGTTCGGCAATGGTTCTGGCGGCCTGGGCTTCAAGTTCTGTACCAATTTCATCGATGATAATCACTTCAGGCATATGGTTTTCCACCGCCTCGATCATCACCTTATGTTGCAATTCCGGGGTAGCCACCTGCATCCGGCGGGCGCGACCAATGGCGGAATGGGGAATATCCCCGTCCCCGGCAATTTCATTGGAAGTATCGATAATCACCACCCGTTTGCCAAAGTCATCGGCGAGAACCCGCGCAATTTCCCGCAGCGCCGTAGTTTTACCGACCCCAGGCCGCCCCAACAGGAGAATCGATTTACCGCTTTCAACGAGTTCCTGGATCATCAAAATCGTGCCAAACACGGCGCGACCGATGCGACAGGTTAAACCAACGATGTCCCCCTGGCGGTTGCGCATGGCACTGATCCGATGCAGGGTGCGTTCGATGCCCGCCCGGTTGTCGCCACTAAACATCCCCACCCGCTCTACGGAATATTGCAAATCTTCGCGGCTAATGGGGCGATCGCCTAGGTCTTCGGTGCTGTTTTCAAAGCGAGCTTCGGGGATGCGACCGAGATCCATCACCACTTCAATCAGGGCGTTTTTATTGGGGTGGTCGGCGAGGCGATCGCGGATCGCATCGGGCAAAATCGTCAGCAGTTTTTCGAGATCGTCCGTCACGAGGCGACGGTGGGCCGGAAAAGCGGGGGATTGGGGTGCAGTCATAGACTAAGGCTTGGGTTTAACGAAGATTTTAATGGATTTATCAACTGGGTGGCGTGGGCGATCGCTTGGTCAAAGCGTTCGGGATCGCTTTCGAGGGGTTGCGGCTGCATTTCAACGGCATTTTCAAGGATCGGTTGGAGGATTTTTCGGGCATAACCGCCAAAGGCAACCCCAGCAATAAAAGGCCCTTGACCTTCATTTAATAGACCAAGATGTCGCAATTTATCGAAGGTGTGATTATTCGTACCGCCCGCCAGTTGCACATACCCCGGCAAGCCGCTCTGGAGAACCTTCTGGGCGAACTGGATACTGGCATGAATTGTCCCTTTGCCGATGTCGCCACTCATCGGTCGTCCGTCGGTCTGCCAAAGGAGGAGACAGTCGAGGGGCTGAATTTCTATGAGCAATTGTTCGAGATAAGACAACACATCGGGATGATCCTGGCAGCTAATCGCAAGTAATTTGAGGTGATGGTGGACGGGTTTGAGGGTCTGCCAGAGTCGCTGAAAATCCGCAAAATGGCCCACTTGGGTATGAATCTCTACCGCATCGATCGCCATGGTCGTGATCATCTCGGCAGCACTTTGAGGGCTGGAAATGTAATTTTTTGCTTCAATCAAACCCAGGGGACAAATAGGCAGACAGCGACCACAGCCATAGCAGCGATCGCCAATTACACCCGTGTGATCAATCGCTAGGGCAGGACAAACGGTTTCGCAGGGGCGTGGGCAATCGGCGGGACAACGATTTGGATTAAAAAACGCTTTGCGGAAGTGGGGATCTTCGGCGTCATTAAGGCTAATCATCAACCAGGGTTTGCCCTGCCATTGGGGAAATTTTGCGGGATTTTGACGGGCGATCGCCTCCGCCTGGGTGAGCGCTTCCTGGGCCATGGTCACCACCGCCGGATCGGCGGCCACATCAATGCAATCGGCACCCACTAAGCTATAGACGAGGGTCAAATCACGGATGGCGGGGAGATGCTGAAAACTCGCACCACAGATGAGTTTGAACCAGTGGCCAGCGGTGAGGGATTGGGCAGGAAAAAGAGATTGCTTCACCCCTTTATCGTAACGCTCTAATTTTCCCTTTGGAAAGTCTTGATCAGGAGAGAAAGATGTAAAAAACCGTAAGGGCGATCGCCTTTCTCCCCGACCTCTAACCCACAATAGAAAGAATAACCCCTGATCTTTGTGGATATGTTGCAACACGACGTCATTATTGTCGGTGGTGGTTTGGCTGGCTGCCGCGCTGCCCTTGAGATTAAAAAGAAAAATCCAAACTTTGATGTGGGACTCGTCGCGAAAACCCACCCGATCCGCTCCCATTCCGTGGCGGCCCAAGGGGGGATTGCTGCCAGCTTGAAAAATGTTGATCCAGAAGATAATTGGGAAGCCCACGCCTTCGATACGGTCAAAGGTTCTGATTACCTCGCCGATCAAGATGCCGTCGAAATTCTGACGAAAGAAGCCCCCGACGTAATCATTGAGTTGGAACATTTAGGAGTTTTGTTTTCGCGCCTAGAGGATGGCTGCATTGCCCAGCGCGCCTTCGGGGGTCATTCCCACAAACGAACTTGCTACGCGGCGGATAAAACGGGCCACGCTATTTTGCATGAATTGGTGAATAACCTGCGACGCAATGGGGTCACAATCTACGACGAATGGTACGTGATGAATCTGATTTTTGAGGAAAATCAGGCGAAGGGCATTGTCATGTATCACATCGAAACAGGACATTTAGAAATTGTTCAAGCGAAGGCGGTGATGTTTGCAACGGGGGGCTATGGCCGGGTATTTAATACGACCTCCAATGATTTTGCTTCCACCGGAGACGGTCTGGCGATGACGGCGGCGGTGGGGTTGCCCTTAGAAGATATGGAATTTGTGCAGTTTCATCCAACGGGGCTCTTTCCAGTGGGAGTTCTGATCTCGGAGGCGGTGCGTGGTGAGGGAGCTTATCTGCGCAATAGTGAAGGCGATCGCTTTATGGAAAAGTACGCCCCGAAGCAGATGGAATTGGCCCCACGGGATATTACTTCCCGGGCGATTACCCTAGAAATTCGGGCAGGACGAGGAATTCATCCCGATGGCAGTGCCGGGGGAAATTTTGTCCATCTCGACCTGACTCACATGGGCAAGGAAAAAATTATGGAGCGGGTGCCCTTTTGTTGGGAAGAAGCCCACCGTCTTGTCGGCGTTGATGCCATTAATGAACCGATGCCTGTGCGCCCCACGGCTCACTATTCCATGGGCGGCATCCCCGTGAATACCGATGGTCGGGTGCGGCGCAATGGTACCGAATTAACCGAGGGCTTTTTTGCGGCAGGGGAATGTGCCTGTGTCTCCGTCCATGGAGCCAACCGTCTCGGCAGTAATTCCCTTTTAGAATGTGTGGTCTATGGCCAGCGGGTCGGTGGCAAGATTGCCGATTATATTGGCGATCGCCCTTTCCCAGAGATTAACGAACAACAATATTTAGACGAAGCCAAAAATCGCATCGGGCAACTTCTCAATCAATCCGGCAATCTGCGCATCCATAATCTCAGGCAGCAGTTTCAAGACGCCATGAGCGACCATTGTGGTGTCTTTAGAACTGAGGCAACCATGGCGGCAGGGCTAGAACAAATTCAACATCTTAAGGATCAATACAACCATCTTTTTCTCGATGACAAAGATATCCATTGGAATACGGAACTGATTGAAGCCCTAGAGTTACAGAGCATTTTAAAAGTCGGAGAAGCCATTCTTACCTCTGCTTACCACCGCAAAGAAAGCCGGGGGGCGCACTCCAGGGAAGATTTCCCCACCAGGGATGATCAAACCTATCTAGCCCATACCCTGAGTTTCTGCAACGACACAGGTGTAACGATTGAGTATATGCCCGTCGTCATTAATCGTTTTGAACCTAAAGAGCGCAAGTATTGAAACCCTCAGCCCTTCTCAAAGATGGTGCTGTGGCATCTTGCCCAAGAATACGGATTGAGGTTCCTTAGAAAAGACTTACCACGTCAAGGGAAGCGTGACCGTTGCAGGGCGCTGACTGGTCGTTTCTAAATCTAGAGCTTGCTCGACCTGTTGATAAATTTGGGCGGCTTCTTCGGGAGAATTCCCAATGCTAGTCAGCCCTAATTTGCCAAATTCTGAAAGGGTGCCCATCAGGTGGAACACGCTCCCTGTTTTCGTGCTGCTGTCGAAATGGAGGCCATGGGCGGCGATGATATCCATCAAATCACTGGGCAGGAGGCCTTGGTATTGGGGTTTCTGGAGATTGTCAGAGGCGATGTAGTATTTTTTCTGGTGTTGGGGGGTAAAAAATGACCCTGTAGCGCAGTCATAGAAGCCGTTGGTTAACAGTTGCAATGTCATCAACGGATGGGTCGTGCCCCCTTTGCGGAGATTAATTTCAATGGCCTGGAGATCCCAACTGTGGTCGGGGTTTTCGGTGGCAATAAAATCGACGCCATAGCGTTCCATCGCTCCCTTTTTAGCGAGAATCTTGCCAACTTTTAGGCCCAGTTCCTGTAACTGTAGGCGATATTCGCTGGCGGCTGGAAAATGGCATCCCAAGTAAATTTGGCCATCCTGTCCCCCCAGAATTTGGTCGTGGGTCGAGAGGATTTGGACTTCGCCACTGGGCGTAATTAACCCTTGGACACTGGGCGATCGCTTTGGATCTCCTTCGATAAAGGCTTCGGCGATCGCCCCTAGTTCGGGAATGCGCGAGGCAAAATTATCCCAGGTTTCGCCGCTGGCCTGGAAACTGAGCTTGGGCAAAGCCGCCGCAATCTGTTCACAATGTTCCGTAAAACTGGCTCCTGGCGGCAGAGCAGGCAACTTCAACACTGCATTGCCTTCCCCCGAAAACCCCTCGTTTAGCTTAATTACAATCCGTTTGAGATGGGGTTGCCGCTCCCACAGTTGCGCCGTAACCTGGATCAATTCCGGCACCGTTTTCACCAAAGCACTGCCATCGGGAAAAGGAACACCCGCCGTTTGAAAAATTTCGCGACTGCCACTTTTCGAGCCCCAATAGTTCAAGCTGGGGCTGGCGGCAAAGAGGGGAATTTGCAGTTTTTCTGACAGTTCCTGTTCTAGGGGCGTTGAGTTGTAACACACCATATAGGACTGGTTGGGGCGCAGGGCGCGGCGAATTCTTTCCACCAGCCGGGGCCGCTCCAAAATCTTTTGGGTTAAAGGTTTGTAGGAATTATCATAGGTGGTCACCAGCAGCAGGCGATCGCGGGCATGGGAAAACGGAATTCCCGATAGGAGCTGGAGATAATAGTCAATAATTAAGGGAGCGAGGGGTTGGGCGGTAACGTAAATCAAGCGCGTGTGGGGATTGCGCAGGCGAATCAGTGAGAACAGTAACCGCTCTTCATAGTGCAAAAATCCAGGCACCTTCTGGCCGACCCGCTGATCCACACTAAAAGAAGGCACCACTAAAATATCTTGATCGTCCGCCTCAAAATCAGCAGAATCTTGCCAACGCTGGCGCAGTTGCTGTTGTAATGCCGCAAAGGTCTGGAAAGAAGGATTATGCACCGTTTTTTGCCCAGATCGAACTCATAGGATCGTTTTTGACCACCCTACGTCTGATCTTAAAATTTTCTGTCCAGCTTACAAAAAAGCTAAACAACACTTAAACCAAGCATTGCCCGCAGGGTGAAGTAAAGAAACGCGAAGAGACCCACCAAAAGCCCAATCGTGGCGGTGGCCGTCGCTTTATTTTTAAAAAATAGTGGCTTCAGCCATTCAAATACACTGATAAAAATCCCCAGGATCAAACTAATCATGTAACGGGGATAGCGGAGGACGTTCTCAAAAAACTCTTGCATAGCACCGGAGGGGAAATTTTATGGGTTTAAATAGGGAAGATTTTATGGCTTCAAATTGTAGCATTCCCCTCTGCGTTCCCAGTTTTCCCCTGCCAAGGTAGGCTTGGTAAGATTAATTCATTTTTTATTTCCTTAGCCCTTACCTTCACCTTCGCCATGGACACCCTGCAACTCGTTCTCAATGGTCTGTCGGTCGGGAGTATCCTGGCCCTTGCTGCCGTGGGACTGACCCTAACCTACGGGATTCTGCGCTTATCCAATTTTGCCCACGGGGACTATATGACCTTGGGAGCCTACATTACCTGGTTGAGTAATTCTCTGGGGTTAAATATTTGGCTGTCGATGGTGGTAGGGGCCTTTGGCACCATTGGTGGGATGCTCGTGGCAGAAAAATTACTCTGGCAGCCGATGCGGGATAAGCGGGCGACACCGACAACCTTGATCATCATCTCCATTGGTTTGGCACTGTTTATCCGTAGTGCAGTGCTGTTTCTTTGGGGCAGTGGCAATCAACAATATGATCTCCCGGTGGTGCGGGCCATTAACTTGACCGAACTTGTAGGACTCCCGGAAACGGTGCCAGATTTGCGCATTGCCTACTATCGGGTCGTGGTGATGGTGCTGACAGTTTTAGTAATTTTAGGGCTGCATTTTATCCTGCAAAATAGCAAGGTTGGCAAAGCGATGCGGGCGGTAGCTGACAATATTGACCTGGCACGGGTGTCTGGCATTGATGTGGAACGGGTGGTGCTCTGGACTTGGATTATTACAGGAACTTTAACGGCGATCGCCGGTAGTATGTACGGGCTGATCACCACGGTGCGGCCGAATATGGGCTGGTTTTTAATTTTGCCGATGTTTGCCTCGGTGATCCTGGGGGGCATTGGCAATCCCTACGGGGCGATCGCCGGTGCTTTTGTGATTGGCATTGCCCAAGAACTCAGTGTGGCCTGGCTCGGCCCAGACTACAAGTTGGGGGTTGCGCTGTTCATTATGGTGGTCTTGCTGTTGGTGCGGCCCCAGGGTCTTTTTAAGGGCACCATGTAAATGGCGTCTTAAAGTCCATCTCGGTGAATACTGTTCTAAAATTGCTTAGTTGATATGTTGAGTAAACACGAGCGCCATGGGTAATCGAAAAGCACTGGTAACAGGGATCACCGGACAAGATGGCTCTTATTTGGCGGAGCTGCTCCTCGAAAAGGGTTACGAAGTTCATGGCATTATCCGTCGCGCTTCTACCTTCAATACCGACCGCATTGACCATCTCTATGTCGATCCCCATACCCCCGACGCTCGGTTCTTTCTTCATTACGGGGATCTCACCGATGGCACATCCCTAGGAAAATTAATCGAAAAAATCCAGCCCCATGAAGTTTACAATCTGGGTGCCCAGTCCCATGTGCGGGTGAGCTTTGATTCGCCGGAATATACCGTAGATACCGTGGCAATGGGGACGCTGCGTATCCTAGAAGCAATTCGGGACTACCAGGAACGGACGGGCAATGAGGTGCGCTTTTACCAGGCCGGTTCGTCGGAAATGTTTGGCCTTGTGCAAGAGGTGCCCCAAAAGGAAACCACTCCCTTTTATCCCCGCAGTCCCTACGCCTGCGCCAAGGTCTATGGCTACTGGCAAACGGTGAACTACCGCGAATCCTATGATCTGTTTGCTTGCAATGGCATTTTGTTTAACCATGAAGGGCCACGCCGGGGGGAAACCTTCGTTACCCGGAAAATCACCAGGGCGATCGCCAGAATTATCGCCGGACAGCAGGACAAACTGTACCTCGGCAACCTCGATTCCAAGCGGGACTGGGGTTATGCAAAAGACTATGTGCGGGCGATGTGGCTGATGTTGCAGCAGGACAAACCCGACGACTATGTCATTGCCACGGGGGAAACCTATTCAGTCCGCCAATTTTTAGAAACCGCCTTCGCCTACGTCAATCTGAACTGGGAAAATTATGTCGCCTTTGACCGCCGTTATCTCCGCCCTGCCGAGGTGGACTTACTCATTGGCGATCCCACAAAGGCTAAAAAACAACTGAACTGGGAGCCGAGTATTGATTTTCCGACCCTCGTCGGGATTATGGTCGAAGCAGATCTTGCCATTTTGGGTTTACCGCCCCACAATCCAGCGATGGGCAAACTCTACGAGGCAGATCAAGCCTATATCCGCCAAGCAACCGGCAGCCGCGTTGATTAGTGGGTGTGTCCATCCTCTGGTTCGTCTAGGTGCTCCGAAGCGTCACGATAAAGATTAAGAATGTGGTGATCCTTGAGGCGATAAATCACATTCCGCCCTTCCTTGCGATAGCTCACTAAACGTGCCGTGCGCAGGGTTCTTAGTTGGTGGGAGACAGCCGATTCACTCATTTCAACGGCGGCGGCGAGTTCCCCCACCCGCATCTCTCCAGTGGCCAGGGCCGAAAGAATACGCCAGCGGTTGGCATCCCCCAAGACACCAAAAAATTCAGCCATCCGTTGGGCCTTGGCTTGGTTCAAGATTTTGCCACTGTGGTCTGTCATGGTTCGTTGATCTAAACAATACCTGAATAGTTGTTCATGTGTTAATCTAAAAATGTGAACAATTGTTCAACTATTTAAGACAATACCTTGGAGGTTTAAACCATGGTAACTGTGACCCAAATGAAGTGTGCCTGTGAATCTTGTCTTTGCATCGTGGATCTCAATAGCGCTATCCAAAAGGAAGGTAAGAGCTATTGCAGCCAAGCCTGTGCCGATGGCCATCCCGCAGGGAGTGAAGGCTGTGGCCATGGGGGCTGTACTTGTCACCAATAGAGCCACCAATAGAAAGAAATTGAGCCAAATTTATAAGCTGAAGCAATACCCATCACCGAAGCTGGGTATTTTTTTTGATAAAGATTGATTTAGTTGAAGTCTAAAGTTTCTCTAGGGCAGCTTGGGCAATTTCTCGGTTAATCAAAGCGTCTTCGTAGTCTGGGTCAATGGCGAGGGCTTGGTCATAGCTGGCGATCGCCTCGGTATAGCGCCCCAGTGCTTCGAGGGAAATACCGTGATTATTCCAGGCTTCGGCGTCGTCGGGATCGAGTTCTAGGAGGGCGGCATAGGTGGCGATCGCTTCTTCATGGCGACCTAAATCGGCCAGAACATAGCCTTTATTAAACCAAGCATCCACATCTGTGGGATCTAACGCTAGTACTTGATCGTAGCTGGCTAATTCTTCTTCATAGCGTTCCAGAAAGCCCAGGGCAATGCCCCGGTTATACCAAGCATCCACATCCCCCGGATCCAGTTCCAGGGCGCGGTCATAGCTGGCCAGTTCTTCTTCGTAGCGCTCTAAAGCTCCTAACACAACGCCCCGGTTGTACCACACCAGGTTTTGATCGGGGTCAAGGGCGATCGCCTGATCATAGCTGGCCAATTCCTCTTCGTGCTGCCCCAAGGCCCCTAGGGTAACGCCCCGCCAGATCCAAAGCTCTGCATCGTTCGCATTCAAAATTAAGGCGGCATCGTAGGCGGCGAGGGCCAGTTCATATTGCCCTTGGTCGTAATATTCATTGCCCTGGAATACCAATTCATCCACTGAATCGGCGGTCATGCCAGCACCTTGGGCGAAGAGGCAAGGAGTCGAACCACAGGGGCGCGCTTGGGCGATCGCCGGCGTCAATGTTCCTCCCAAAACCAAGGCTAGACCCATACCACCCAACAGCCTAGAAAAAATACGCACCATGGGAACACTCCACCAAATATTGCCGTTCGTCCAATATCTTCCATCATAGTCAGAATTACCGTTGCCGCTGCTTTTCCTAGGGGGAGATGTTTACAATCAACAACGGTTCCCCGTAGTTTCGCTGTCTAATCTCTGAATTCCAGTGAGGGAAAGCCGTTCCTTGAGGGCTTGGATCGTTCGTTGGGTCCGGGGTTCACACCAATGGGGCGCAATCTCTGCTAGGGGCACCAACACAAAGGCCCGTTCCTGCATCCGGGGGTGGGGCACCTGCAAATGGGGCAGATAAATCATGTCCTGGCCATACAAAAGCAAATCCAAATCCAACGTCCGCGCCCCCCAACGTTCTCGCCGTTCCCGTCCAAATACTTGCTCGATCGCCAACAGGATTTCGAGGAGAGCTTCGGGACTGAGATTGCGCACCTGACCAGTCACGCAACCATTGATGTAGTCCGGTTGTGGCGGGCCGACCGGGGCCGTGCGGTACCAAGCAGACCGAGCCGTTAGGGCGATCGCCGGATGTTCGCTCAAATGTTGAATGGCATTTTCTAAAATTTCTAAGGAGTTACCCAAGTTACTTCCGAGGGCGATCGCCACATCCACAACCCGTTCCATTGCGAAAAATTTCCCCGTATTCATGCCCCAAAATCATAGCCCGAACTTCACCTTTTCCCCTGACCCCGAACCAGATACTATGGTGTAGTCAAAAATCCCCCCTCGCAACACCACACCCAAATAATGGAGGAAACCAAGGTGGCAACCCGCGTCATAATCGTGCGTCACGGACAAAGTAGCTATAACGCCCTCAAAATGATCCAGGGCCGTTGTGATGAATCAGTACTCACCGACAAAGGCTGTGCCGACGCCGCCACCGTAGGCCAAACCCTCCAGGGCATTGACTTTGCTGCGATCTACTGCAGCCCTCTCCAACGGGCAAAGCAAACCGCTGAAATTATCCACCAGCACCTCGACAAAGCCCCCGCCCCCATCACCAGTGAGGGTCTGCTAGAAATTAATTTGCCTCAGTGGGAAACACTCCTCAAAAGTGACGTCAAAGAACAATATCCAGAAGCCTATCGCCTCTGGCACGAAAATCCCGCTGAATTTGTGATGACCCACGCCGATGGGAGCAAGCACTCTCCGGTTAAAGACCTCTATGACCAAGCCCGGCAATTCTGGCAGGAAATCCTCGCCAAACACCAAGGGGAAACTATTCTAATCGTCGCCCACAATGGCATCAACCGCTGTTTACTGATGAGTGCGGCGGGCATCCCCCCCAGTAAGTACCAGAGCATTCAACAATCCAACTGCTGCATCAATGTGCTGAATTTTGTCGGCCAGTTGGGAGACATTGTTCAATTTGAATCAATTAACCAAACAGCCCACCTCGGCCTGCCCCTCCCCAGCTACCGTCCGGGCCACAAAGGTCTCCGTTTGCTGCTCGTGCGCCACGGGGAAACCAACTGGAATAAAGAAGGGCGTTTCCAAGGCACCATGGATATTCCGTTAAATGAGAATGGCCAAGCCCAAGCCGCCAAAGCCCGTGAATTCCTTAAGGATGTGACCCTGCATTTCGGCATGACTAGCCCCATGAGTCGGCCCAAGGAAACCGCTGAAATCATTCTGCAAGCCCACCCTGGGGTGGTGTTGGGTACCCACCCTAAATTAGAAGAAATTGGCCATGGCCTTTGGGAAGGCAAACTAGAAGCTGACATTGAAGCGGGCTTTCCCGGCATGCTGGCCCAGTGGAAAACCAAGCCAGAAACAGTCCAGATGCCAGAGGGGGAAAATCTCCAACAGGTGTGGGACCGGGCCAACGAAGCCTGGGATGAGATTGTGACGCAGTATAGCCAAACCCCGAACCAAGTGGGTTTAGTTGTCGCCCATGATGCCATTAACAAGGTGATTCTCTGTCGCTTGATGGGACTACAGCCCCAGGATATTTGGGCGGTGAAACAGGGGAACTGTGCAGTGACGGTGATTGACTACCTCCAGGGGGCAGACAGTGAACCGGTACTCCAGGCGCTAAATATTACGTCGCACCTTGGCTTTGGGGTGATTGATCAGACGGCAGCCGGAGCTTTGTAAGCCTGGGAAAAAATGAGGGGCGATCGCCATCCCCTATAATCAAGTCTGGAAAATTTTTGTAGCAACAATAACGAGCGTGTGTAATGGGTAAAATTGCGTGGGTCTTTCCGGGCCAAGGATCTCAAGCGGTGGGCATGGGTGTCGATCTCGCCGAACATCCCGTCGCCAAAGCAAGATTTGCTGAAGCAGAGGCAATCCTCGGTTGGTCGATTCTCGAAAAATGCCAGGGGGATGAAGCGACCCTCTCCCGCACCCTTTACACCCAACCCTGTCTCTATGTGCTAGAGGCGATTCTCTGCGATCGCTACCGGGAGAAAGCGCCCCAGGTGGACTTTATGGCGGGCCACAGCCTCGGTGAATATTCCGCCCTCTATGCGGCTGGGGTCTATGATTTCGCCGCTGGTTTGCAATTAGTGCAAAAGCGCGCCCAACTGATGGATCAAGCGTCTGGGGGGAAAATGGCGGCCCTGATGAAGTTTGACCGTACTGAATTAATAGAAAAAATTGCGGCAACCGAGGGAGTGACCCTCGCCAACGACAACAGCGAACAACAAGTTGTCATTTCTGGTACCCCAGAAGCCGTTGATGCGATTATGAATGGTGTCAAAACCAAGCGGGCGATCGCCCTGAATGTTTCTGGTGCGTTCCATTCCCCGTTTATGGCCGAAGCCGCTGCCCAATTTGAAGCAGTTCTGGCTGCCGTTGAATTTTCTGATGCCAAAATCCCCGTATTATCCAATGTTGACCCCCAACCGGAAACCCAAGCAGCCGCCCTCAAGGAGCGTCTCAAGGCCCAAATGACCGGTTCTGTCCGTTGGCTCGAAATCATGCAGCAACTGAGCGCCCTAGAAGTTGCAGAGGCCGTAGAAATTGGCCCCGGTAAAGTGTTAACGGGTTTAATTAAGCGCACCTGCAAAGACATGGCCACGGCAAACATTGATACCCTCGCCAGTATTGGCTAGGCTCAAGGCATACCAAACCACTGCGCCCAAAGGGAACCATGATTTATTTAGATTCGGCGATCGCCACCGAAGCCACCGAAGCCATGGCCTGGGGTTGGGTCAAGGGCATTACCACCAATCCCACCCTCCTGGCCAAAAGTGACGCGCCCCCGGAAGTGACCCTAAAAACCTTGGCGGCCATCACGCCTGGAGAACTCTATTACCAGTTAGTCAGTGAAGACTGTGAGGGGATGCTCCGCGAGGCCCACCGGGCACGGGAAATCATTGGCGATCAGCTCGTGCTTAAAATTCCCGCCACTTTCAACGGTTTTCAGGCTTTGCCCAAACTCTCTCCAGAAATAAGCTGCTCTGTCACCGCCATCTATCAGCCGACCCAAGCGTTAATCGCTGCAGAAGGCGGCGCCAAATATGCGATCGCCTACGTGAACCGCGCCACAAACCTCCAGGGGGATGGTAGTAGCCTTCTCCGCGCCATGAAAGCTCTGTTACAAGGAAGTGAAACCACAATCCTGGCTGCCAGCCTTAAATCCGCCGCCGAAGTCACCCATGCCATAATTGCTGGGGCAGACCACATTACCGTTCCTTTGGCTCTGCTCAAAACCCTGACTACACATTCCTTATCGGAAGAAACCAAAGCCGAATTTAATCGCTCAGGGTGTGGTTTACACTAAACAGATTTCAGAAAAGGTTGTCTATACTGAGAAAAGACTTTACAAAACTTCATCATAAGCGTTCCCTTGATGACCTTTCTCGACAATCTCAAAAAACCAACCCTCTTCGGCCATGCTGTCACCCCGGAGTTGTTTGCTCTGTTGACGGTGTATTTCGTCCAGGGGATTCTCAATCTCTCCCGGCTTGCGGTGAGCTTTTTCCTCAAAGATGACCTCGGCCTAACCCCGGCAGAAGTGGCAGCCCTTACGGGACTCGCGGCATTTCCCTGGGTCGTCAAGCCCCTTTTTGGCTTTTTGTCGGATGGCTTTCCGATCTTTGGTTATCGACGACGCTCCTATCTCATTTTGGCGGGCTTACTCGGTTGTGGCGCTTGGGCGGCAATGGCCACCATTGTCCAAGCACCCTGGTTGGCGGCAACGATGATTGTCTTGAGT
Organism: Synechococcus sp. BDU 130192; assembly: GCF_963876085.1. Lineage (NCBI taxonomy): Bacteria > Bacillati > Cyanobacteriota > Cyanophyceae > Synechococcales > Synechococcaceae > Synechococcus > Synechococcus sp. BDU 130192. The sequence goes on from NZ_CAWNNO010000055.1 coordinate 210,881, forward strand.
TCGATTTCCGTGGCGATTAGTGATGTGATTGTTGATTCGGTAGTGGTCGAACGCGCCCGGGCCGAATCTTTAGATAAAGTAGGGTCACTCCAATCCTTGACCTGGGCCGTGGCGGCGGTGGGGAGTTTAACAACAGCCTATTTGAGCGGTTGGTTACTGGAACAATTTAGTACCCGGGTTGTGTTCGGGATTACGGCCATTTTTCCGCTGTTGGTATCGGCGATCGCCTTGTTAATTATTGAGCAACCCCGTGAAGCCATATCCCTAAAAGCTACCACCGATAACATTGGCAACCAGATGAAAACCCTCTGGGGAGCAGTACGGCAGAAAAAAATTCTGTTGCCCACGGCCTTTGTTTTCCTCTGGCAGGCCACCCCCAGTGCCGATTCTGCCTTTTTCTTTTTTGTCACCAACGAGCTAGACTTTAACCCGGAATTTTTAGGGCGGGTGCGCCTAGTTACTAGCTTTGCGGCCCTGGCGGGGATTGCCATCTACCAAAAATATCTCAAGCAAGTTTCGTTCCGGAAAATGTTGGGGTGGAGTACCGTCATTTCCGCCGTCCTTGGTTTTACCACCCTTATTCTTGTGACCCACGCCAACCGTGCTTTGGGCATTGATGATCGCTGGTTTAGCTTGGGGGACAACTTGATTTTGACCGTTACTGGCGAAATTGCCCTGATGCCCATTCTGGTGTTGTCAGCGCGCCTTTGTCCGCCCGGCGTCGAGGCGACCATGTTTGCCCTGTTAATGTCGAGTTGGAACCTGGCGGGTTTACTCTCCCATGAGTTGGGGGCTCTTCTCACCCAGTGGCTCGGAGTGACAGAAACCAATTTTGACCGACTTTGGCTTTTGGTCACGATCACGAATTTGACGACCCTATTGCCCCTCGTCTTCTTGAAATGGCTCCCGGCAGGGGATCCCCAGGCTGATCTTGAAGAACACACTACGCCCTCAGTGGAACTTTACGAACACCACGCGGCAATTTCGGGAACAGAATCGGCCCTTTTCCCGACGGTAGAACCAAATTTGGTGGGTTCCCAGTCGGAAAAACAGTCTTAAAATGTCATGCCAGCAGTGGTACAGGTCAAAAATCTGTGAAACAAAAGTGCGCAGACTAAAGACTAGACTTACAATGGTTTGTCAACATGATCTTTTTTGTCTGGGACATCCCCTTACCATGGATTTTAGGCTTTGATGTAAATGCTTAACCTACAGTTTTATCTCCGTCGTGCTCGCCGCTGGATTAAACCAATCCTGCTGGGGGCTGTGACCTTGGCCCTTGTGTTGGGGTTTAATCTCCTGCCCCAGCCACAATCAACACCCCTGGCGATCGCCCAAGCCCAAACCCGCGTTAGTATCAACAACAGTTGGCGACAGGCTTCTTTTCCCGTCGAAAATTTTCAAAGTTACACATCTGGGTTTGGCTATCGCACTTCGCCCACCAGTGGTCAACGCCAATTTCACCAAGGCTTAGACATTGCTGCTCCCCTCGGCAGCTACATCCGTAACTGGTGGAGTGGTAAAGTTGTGGGCCTTTCGGATAACACCGCCTGCGGCACAATGATCCAGATTAAATCCGGTGATTGGGAACATATCTACTGTCACCTCAGTGGCTATGTTTCTTCCTCTGGTCAAGGGACTTTCCTCATGGATCGCAACGGTGGCATTCAGCTTTGGCTTGGTCAGGAAGTGAGCGCTGGCACTCGCATTGGTCGCGTTGGCATGACCGGACGCACCACTGGCCCCCACCTCCACTGGGGCTTGAAATATTCCGGGAACTATGTCGATCCGGCCCTTGTGCTCCAGGCAATGTACAACCAGCCCACGGCTTCCCTGGATGATTTGGTACAGCCCACATAGCCAGTTTTTTGGCTTATTCAAAGGGGGCGATCGCCCTTTGGGATAAATCCCCCCGTGCCGCCACTGAGGCTAATAGTTGCAGGGGGGTTAATTTTTTGAGCAAACTCAACTGCATCTGATTACGCACTAAAAGAGCCCCTGCAAACCCCAGGGAATTCACTGGAATTTTTTCATACTGATCCTGGGCCCGTTGCACCAGCAACATCCAACGGCGGGTAACGAGAAGATTATAGGCTTGGGTTTGCCAACCGGGGTTGAGCGGCCCGTCAGTAAAGCGAAGAAAACGCAGCAGGGCGAGGTAACAATCGAACAAAATCTTGCCGTCGTAATCCTGGGGTAGGGGGATAATCCCGTGCATGAAGGGAAAGAGAGGAATTTGCTGGGGCTGCATCTGATCATTGAGCTGGGACAGCACTTGGTCGATGGGCACTGAAAAGGTTTCCCCATTGCTCTGGAAAGGGATCAATTGCAAATGTTTGTGGGGTTGACTCGCCCCGGCGATCGCCCCGGCATTATAAAAGGCCAAGCCATCGAGACGTTGGAGACAATGGGCCAGGGCAGTAAAATCAGCTTCCATTAACCAGGTTTCCTGGGGCTGAAACTCCCGGGTGATGATCAAAATATGGTGATCGACGACGTTAAATTTATTCAGCAGACAGACATGGTGGGGCGTCAGATCACAAACAAATAAATCCTGTTCGTAGGGCAAAAAAGGATTCACCTTCGCTTTTTCTTGTTTCGCTTGATAATTTTCCTTGCGGTCGAGTTGCTCTAAAATGCGCACCACAAAGGGAATCCCATGGTCAACAATCACTTCCTGGGCCGTGGTCAAAGAATGCAGCGCCCCTACCTGTTTGGCGTGGCGCGTGGTGTGTTGAATTTTGGTCAGCAATTCATTCATAGGGTGCTGGGGCGATCGCCACACGACTCAACATCCCAAAGTTTAGCGGATCAGTTGTTCCGCTTCACCCTTGGGGTGGGGTTGACCGAGGCTAAATTCCGTCTCTGGATCAAAAAAGTGGAGTTGCTCTAAATCAAAGGCCAACCAGACTTTTTCCTGGGGGGCAACCTTAGCCTTGGGGGGAATGCGCACTTTGAGATTTTGTAGCGGCAAGTCAACGGGGTGAGCCGAGAGGAAAGTTTCATTGCCGAGGGCTTCGACAAGATTGATCGCCACTTCAAGATTTTCGGGGGCGGCGGTACTGAGGCTGAGGTGTTCGGGCCGGATGCCCAGGAGAAGCGATCGCCCCTGGTAGGGCTGGAGTAATGGCCGCCAACCTTCTGGGACGGGAAAGCGGAATTGGGGATGTTCAACGACGCCAGCGACGGTCAACTGCACTGACAGAAAGTTCATCGGTGGCGAGCCAATAAATTCCGCCACAAAGCGATTCACCGGGCGATTATAAACTTCAAGGGGCGGGGCCACCTGGAGAATTTCCCCTTGGTGCATCACCGCAATGCGATCGCCCATGGTCATTGCTTCGGTTTGGTCGTGGGTCACGTAAATCGTTGTAATCCCCAGTTGACGCTGGAGTTGAACGATCTGGGCGCGGGTTTCACTGCGCAGGGCCGCATCCAAATTAGAAAGGGGTTCGTCCATCAGAAAAACCTGGGGATTGCGGGCGATCGCCCGCCCCAAAGCAACCCGTTGCTTTTGGCCGCCGGACAATTGTTTCGGGAGTCGTGTGAGGAGATGGTCAATCTGTAGCAGTTGGGCGACCTGCTGCACTTTTTGGCGGATCTGTAATTCGGCAGTCGGTTGATAACGCAGGGATTTTGGGAGTGGTCTGGTGACGCCCCGCCAGGTATTTTGCAGCCAATGGCTTTTCGTTTCTGCCGTGGGCATCCGCCGCAACCCAAAGGCAATGTTGTCATAGACATTGAGGTGGGGATACAGGGCGTAATTTTGGAACACCATGGCAATGTCTCGCTGTTTAGACGGGAGATCATTCACCGGGCGATCGCCAATGGCAATTTGTCCCGTTGTCACCGTTTCGAGGCCCGCGATGAGGCGCAATAACGTACTCTTACCACACCCAGAAGCTCCCACCAGCACCATAAATTCCCCCGCCTGGATCTGGAGGTTAATCCCCCGCAAGACGGCGGTCATTTTTCCGGTGGAGCGATCCGCAAAAGATTTGTGAATATCGTTGAGTACAACCTGGGCCACGGCAATGTTTTCCCATCAACAGAGAAGCAGTGATGCTTATGGTATCGCACCCTTGTCCCTAGGGTTCCATCTCCGGTTGAAATGCCCGGCGGTCGAGTTCTGTAAAGAAAGCCTGGACGGTTGGCGTATCAAATACAGCTTGGGTGGCCTGGATCAACTTTTCGCCCCAGAGGTTTTCCACGAGGAAATCAATTTCGCCGTAACGACCATCGAGATCCAGGGCGGTACGGGTCAATTCTAAGCCCTTCGCGCGATCGCCTTTGGTGTAGGTGGCCACAGCAACGGCGAGTTGGGGTTCTGCGGCGGTGGGGTCGAGGGCGATCGCCTTTTGCCAACTGTCAATGGCAGCATCAACCTTGCCTTGTTCGTACTGGATCAAGCCAATATTATTAATCCCCGGCCAAAAGGTGGCATCGAGGGCAACGGCTTGGTTGTAGGTGGCGATCGCCGCATCATATTGCTTGAGCTTGTACTGGGTATTACCGAGATCGAAGAGGGTTTCGATGGAATTGTCCCCAAGCTGGGTAGCCGTTTTCAGCGACCGGAGTGCCCCTTCGTAATCTCCCTGTTGGAAATAGGCCGACCCCAAAATACTATGGACACCACTTTCACGGGGATTGAGTCGTTTTGCTGTGGTGAGGGCCTGAATCCCGGCATCAAGTTCCCGCTCTTGCACGAGGAGGGTGCCCAAAATGTACCAAGCTTCAAAACGTTCTGGTACCAGTTGGGTCGCGAGTTTGGCCCGGGGAATCGCCCATTCATATTGTTGGAAGCGAGAAAGTTGAATTGCATCTTCGATGAGCATCAGCCCCTGTTGTTCCATTTGGGCCTGGTCAAAATCCCGCCTCAGGGGCAGTACCGCCTGCGATCGCACAGGACTATTTCCCATCCACAACACACAAACACAGGCTCCAAGGGCAACTAACCAACGATGTTTAGGCACGGTTCAACTCTTCACGAAACAACGATTCTTAAAACCAAGTCTAGCGACTTTCCCCCGCAATTGACGTAAAACCATTGTAAAAAGATTCCCCACGGGGGACTATTTCAATTTTGAAGGATTACAGTAGACTACGGATTAGTCCTGTTCACGCAACCCCCCGCAAAAATTCCTATGATTGGTGCCCTTGTCACCCCCAAAAAAGTTGTTTTGTCCTTGGCGGCCTTAGCTGGTGGGGTGCTACTCATTGGTCTGCCGGTGGCGAGAATGTTTGGCGATCGCCAGGCAGGGGTGAATGAAGAACAACTGGCCGCCCTGACCGTTCCCGTTGAAGTGGAAAATTTAGCGGTGCGCATCGAGGCCAACGGCATTGTCGAACCGATCCAGAGCGTTAACATTAGTCCCAAAACCCCCGGTCGCCTCGCCCAACTGCTGGTGGAACAGGGAGATGTTGTCACCGAAGGCCAAGAACTGGCAATTATGGACAATAGTGAACTGTATGCCGAGGGGATTCGTGCTGAATCTCTGACGAAACAACGCATTGCCGAACTCCGGGCCACAGAAACCCGTATCCAGGGAGAAATCGAAGAAGCCCGCGCCCGCTACATTCGCACCCAAGCCCAACTGCAACAGGCGGAACAGCGCATTCCCAAAGAAATTGATCAAGCCAATGCGCAACTAGCGGCAGCCCAAGCCAATCTCCAACGCACCCAGGACAAGGTTGAACGCTTTGAAACACTCCTCGATAGTGGGGCGATCGCCCAGGAAACCTATGACGATGTCCGCAATGAATTTGACAATGCTAGCGCCCGCTTTTTTGAAGCCCAGCAACGGTTAGCCCAGGTCAGAAATACCGCCAATCCCGAACTCGAAGCCCTTACCGCTGCCACCGTCGAGGCCAGAGCGAGCCTAGATCGCCTCGAACGCAACGCTGAACCCCAATTAACTCAACTGACAGCGGCCCTCGAACAGGCCCAGGCCCAGCGACAAATTGCGGCGGTACAGTTCCAAGACAGCATTATTCGGGCGCCCTTTGATGGGGTGATCACCCAAAAATTCGCCACCGAAGGGGCATTTGTAACGCCAACGACTGCCGCATCGAGTACGGCCTCGGCCACCTCTTCGTCTATTTTGGCCCTAGCACGGGGTTTGGAAGTGGTCGCCAGGGTGCCGGAGGTGGATATTCAGCAAATTGAACCGGGCCAAGATGTGGAAATTGTTGCCGATGCGGATCCCGCCCAGGTGTTTCGGGGACGGGTGTTGTTGGTGGCCCCGGAAGCGATTGTTGAAAATAATGTAACTTCCTTTGAGGTGCGCATTGCCCTGTTATCGGGTCGGGAATTTCTCCGCTCGAAGATGAATACTGACGTTACTTTCGTCGGCCAAAATTTAACTAATGTGATGACAGTGCCCACGGTGGCGATCGCCACAGAAAATGGCGAAACCGGAGTTCTCATTCCTGATGCGAATAACACCCCCCAATTTAAGCCTGTGATCATCGGCGCGACCGTCGGCGATCGCACCCAGATTGTCCGGGGCGTCACCCCAGAAGACCGGGTCTTTATTGACCTCCCAGAAAACCTAGAGCGGCCTGAATAATTTTAGATTTACTGGGGCAGAGAATCCGATAAATCCACCCCGCACTGGCGACAATATTCTGTGTATTTATAGGTTTTTGCTGCACAGTTTGGGCAACTAATCCATTGTTCAAATCCACAAAAAGGACAAAATTGATCGCCTTTGCGGAGCCGACTACTACATTGAATGCAGCGCTGTTTTTGAATGCGACTTTTTGCCTGGACTTTGGGATTAAAAACAAACCGCTGGAGAAATTTAATCAAGCCAAAGCCCAACAGCGGAATAATCAAGATCAGCAGATAGCTAGAAATAAAAACTAAGCCACCAAAAACTGCGATCAAGACATCAAAAATCGCCCGCACTAGATTCCCAAACTGGATAAATTGGAGAATTTTAATGAGCAGGGGGATCAGAAAAATAAGTAATAAATGCCAACTTAAAAGCGCCTGGGTTCCCCGGTGCCGCTCCACAGCCTGACGATGCCAAAAATAGCTAATCAAAATCAGCGGTAAGAGGAAAAGGGTCTGCAAAAAGAATTGCCGATTGGGGTGCCAAAATTCAGCCCGTTCAAAATCCTGTTTCAAAGTGGCAAAAAATTGGCGATCGCCAATGGCTGTTAAATACGTTTGTACCTCTGATTGATTAAGAAGCTCGGCTTTTCTACGATCTAGGGTCTCGGTCAGGGTTGCTTTTTGGGCTTCGGCGGCCTCAATGTCCGCCTTCGTTTGGGCTGCCGTTGTTTCGTTGATCGATTGATTCGGATCTTGACCCGCAATTTCTTCTAAAAGCGTCGAATCATATTGCTCTTTGTAGGTGGCAATGCGTTGGTTGACTTCATTAATTTGGGTTTGTAAATTCTGAATCTCTTTGGATAAAGCCAGGGTTTCCGGATTTTTTACCGTTGGTGTGAGGGCCAAAAGGCGATCGCACTGGCTAGAAACTTCCCCCAAACGCCCTTCTGTTTCGACGGGTTGAATGTCTTGGGAAGGATAATCCCCCAACATTTCCATTACCCAGGTAAAGTCTTTATCGGAGTTATCGTTATTTTGATAGGTCTGATAAACGCGGTAGCAAGGATACCGTTCCTGGGGTGAAAGGGGCCAGTTACCAACACTATCAAGACCCTGAAACACATTGATCAACACAAAAATGTCGATCAAAATCAGGATTACAATACTCACTTTATTGAGTGGTTCCTGACGGACATGGGTCGATTTACGGACAAGATTCCGCCAAAGACGCTTCAGCCAACGCACCATAAAATAAGTCCCCCGTCGTTTTCTCTACTCTAGGAAAAGAAGCCCCAACGGGGGAACCTTGGTCATAAATCTTTGCTGCTGTGGCGCTTTTTGGAGGCCATGATGCAATTACTTCAAATCGTCTAATTTAATGCGGGGATCGGCAAACTTTAACATCAAATCTGCCAGAAGATTCCCCACAATGAGCATGGTTGCACTCATCATCAGGGCCGCCATGACTAAATACAAATCCTGGGATTGCACCGCTTGTAACGTCAAAGTTCCCAGGCCCGGCCAGTTAAAGAAAAATTCAGAAATAAATGAGCCACTCAACAGACTGGCAAATTCAAAGCCCAGCAGGGTAATCAAGGGATTGATCGCATTGCGGAGGGCGTGGACATAGATCACACGATTTTCTGGTAAGCCCTTGGCCCGCGCCGTTTGGATATAATCTTGCCGCAACACATCCAAGAGTTGACCCCGGGTCAGCCGTTGCAACCCCGCAAAGCCCGTTAAGCTCAAGGCAATAGTTGGGAGAATCATGTGCCAGCCGATGTCGAGAATTTTGCCGTACCAGGGGAGATCCACGAAATTAATACTGGTCATGCCCCCCACCGGGAGCAACGGAGAAACCTGTTGGGCCACCATCAGCAAGGCGAGGGCCGTGATAAAGCTGGGCAAACCCTGACCGAGGTAACTAATCACCCGCAAAAATTTATCGAGGACGGTATTTTGCTTCACGGCACTGAGAATCCCTAAAGGAATGGCGATCGCCCAGGTACCGATAATTGACGTGAGTGCCAGGAGTAGGGTGGCGGGCATCCGTTCTAGGAGCAGCTCATGGACAGGCCGGAAGGATTCAAAACTAATGCCAAAATCAAAGTAGCGCACCACCCGCCATAGCCAGCGGCCATATTGGGTCAGAATCGGTTGATCGAGGCCGAAACGACTTTGGAGATCTAAGAGCGTCTCCTCGGTCATTTTCGGGTTCTGCCGGAGGGCATCAAGGTAATCCCCTGGAGCCAATTGGATAATCACAAAGCTCAGGATCGAAGCCAAAAATAGGGTAAAAATCGCCTGGAGTAGGCGCTTTAAGATATAAAAAATCGTTTCTCGATCAAAGATCGTCAGGGGATTACGAATGCTCATTGGGGGGTTAAATCGGGTGTTCCAAATCCTGCCTAGTATTGTATGAGGGAAAGCACGGGGGCGTCTGGCAGGCGATCGCGGCCCTTGAGATCTAGGAGTTCGACGATAAACACAAAACCAATGATGTCACAGCCAATTTTGGTAAGCAGTTCTGCGGTGGCTTTGGCGGTGCCCCCGGTGGCGATCAGGTCATCGACGATGACAATTTTGTCCCCAGACCCCACGGCATCCTGGTGAATTTCGAGGGTGTCGGTGCCGTATTCAAGTTCGTATTCGACGGTGTGGACGGCGGCGGGGAGTTTACCGGGTTTACGCACGGGGACAAAACCAGCATTGAGGTTGTAGGCGAGGGTCGGCCCAAAGATAAACCCCCTAGACTCCATCCCCACCACATGATCGGGTTTGAGGTTGGCTTCAAGGCAGAGTTGCACTAGGGCATCCATGGTGTAGCGCATGCCTTCGGGGTGATTGAGGAGGGTGGTAATGTCGCGGAAGAGAATGCCGGGCTTGGGGAAATCAGGGATGTCACGAATCAGGGATTTTAGATCCATAGTTTTTAGAGCGGTTTAACGGGAATAAAAGGCGATCGCCCCTCATCTTAGCGAGTTCTGGCACGTAAACATCACTGGCGGCGAGCTTATTTTCATGATTTTCAAAAGACTTCCGTGTGACTAGCCAAGAGCCAACATAGCCCGATCAGAAAGCCGAAAAAGGAAAAAAATAAAAAGAGAGCGGCGATCGCTCCGTGATTGGGTTGGTGAAATTTGCCATAGAGCTTCTGTTTGACGGGTCGGTTTTGGCGCAAATGCTGTTTAACAATTGCTGGAATATCGGCTTGTTGCACATGGGCATACCACACTTCATCGGGCAGCACGCGCACCAGGGGGCCATTGCCACATTCCCCAAAACACCCAGTCTGTCGCACTTCAACATCAGCAGGCGCTTGGGCTTGGAAGGCGGCCAAAATCGCCGTTGAACCCTGTTTTGGACAGGTATGGTGACAACAGATCAACACTGTACGGGTCATGTCGTTTGCTCAGTCGAACTCTGCTCCCATGCTAATCAAAACCCCCTACCAATTGCGGCAGAGGGTCATCATCTTGAACTGAAAATATTGTTTTACCGTTGCTTAATGCTCGGCGATCGCCACTCCAACCAGCTCGCTGTCTACTTGGGCAACGGCCTGTTCTGTGGGATGATTTGCCGCTTGTAACATCGGTGTACTGGTGACGGATTGATCCGCAATTACAAACAACGGATTCGAGAGAATTCCCGCCAAAGACGTGATAATCACCGACAGTACCAGACCCACTTGTAAAGGTTTCATCCCCACAGCCGTCCAAGTGACCGCTGGATAATTGCGCACAGAATCAGACATTTCCTGGGGTTCCTTGACCACCATCATCTTAATCACGCGGATGTAGTAGTAGATCGAAATCACACTGGTGATCAAACCCAACAGCACTAGGCCATAGAGGCCCGCTTGCCAGCCTGCCCAGAATAGGTAAATTTTCCCGAAGAACCCAGCCAAGGGCGGAATGCCCCCAAGGGAGAGTAGGCAAACACTGAGGCCGAGGGTCAGTAACGGATCTTTTTGGTATAAACCCGCATACTCCGCGATTTGGTCTGTGCCCGTCCGGAGAGAGAAAAGAATCACACAGGTAAAGGCACCCAGGTTCATGAACAAATACACCAGCAGATAGAAAATTACGCTGGAATAGCCCGCATCAGTCCCCGCAACGAGGCCAATCATCACAAAACCCGCCTGGGCAATGGAAGAATAGGCCAACATCCGCTTCATGCTGGTTTGCGCCAGAGCCACCACGTTCCCCAAGACCATACTGAGGATTGCCAAAGCTGTGAAAATGAAGTGCCATTCTTCGCTCACGGGGTTAAAGACCGTTACCAACAAACGGATCGCCAGGGCGAAACCAGCGGCCTTAGAACCCACCGAGAGAAAGGCAACAACGGGGGTCGGCGAACCTTCGTAAACGTCAGGCGTCCATTGGTGGAAGGGCACCGCTGAAATCTTGAAGGCGATCCCGGCGATCGCAAAGACCAGGGCGATCGCTAACGCCAGGGACTGGCCCCCCTGGGGATCCGTAAATCCAAGGGCAATCTCACTGAGAATTGTCTTGCCACCCGATAGGCCGTAGAGCAAGGACACACCGTAGAGGAAAATCGCCGAACTCGCGGCCCCAATTAACAAATACTTGAGGGCGGCCTCATTGGAACGGGGGTCTCGCTTCATGTAGCCCGTCAGTAGATAAGACGAGATACTAAGCATTTCGAGGGAGACAAAAATCATCACCAACTCATTCGCCCCAGAGAGGAACATCCCCCCCAGGGTGGCCGTGAGCAAGATGCAGATAAATTCAGAGAGGGCGGTGCCGGAACGTTCCACATAGCGCACCGACATCATGATCGTGAAGGCCGTAGACAGGACAATGATGCCCCGGAATAAAATACTGAGGTTATCGCTGTTAAATGCCCCCAAAAAGGCAACGGGATGGGGATTATCCCAACCGAGGTACAAGGCGAATACTGACCCCAACAGTCCGGCGATCGCCGCGTAGGGAATCCAACCCGAACGAGCGCGTCCGACAATTAAATCCCCCACCAAAACAACGATGAGGGTCAAAATAACGATACTTTCCGGCAGAATTGCCCCAGTGTACAACTGGCTTGCCACAGTGCTTGAAAAATCCATCTTTGCTCTTCGGCTTAGTGAACCAACTTCCAGTGAACTACCCCACCACAGACGGGCAGAGCTTCCTGATTCGACAGCAATGGCCTCTAGATCTCAGTCGTTCTTTTGGTCTTACATTGCCTCCACAGGCAGGCGTCCGGGTTCCCCAGACCCAATACTTTTTCTTGCGACACGACCCGCTGGGCTTAAGTTTGCGCTGCGGGATGCAGTGGTCAAGATGTATCAACCCATGGTACGCCCCAAAGGACGGGGATTTCAACCCGTTGCCGTGCAACAAAACCTTAAAAACAGGGCAAACGCCTGAATTCCCGGTTCTATCCCGGAGACTTAGAAAAATTTAATCCTTGACGAAACAGGGGCTTATGGGCCATTGATTAGATATGTAAGGTATATCAGAAGCCTAAACACCTAAACCCTCACTTTTTTGACAGCCCATGTCTACCCTTGTCATCGTTGAATCCCCGACCAAAGCCCGTACCATTCGGAACTATCTACCGAAGGGATATCATGTGACGGCATCCATGGGCCATATCCGCGATTTACCCTCCTCTGCCGAGGAAATCCCCAAGGAACAAAAAGGGCAACCCTGGTCTCAGCTTGGGGTCAATGTGGAAAACAACTTCGCGCCCCTCTACATCGTGCCGAAGAAAAAGAAGAAAGTTGTCACCGAACTCAAGCAAGCCCTCAAAGAAGCCGATGAGTTGATCCTGGCGACGGACGAAGACCGCGAAGGGGAAAGTATTAGCTGGCATTTGCTCGAAGTGCTCAAGCCCAAGGTGCCGATTAAACGGATGGTCTTCCATGAGATTACCCAAGAAGCCATCCAAAAAGCTTTAACTAATTGCCGGGAAATTGACGAAAACCTCGTCCATGCCCAGGAAACCCGCCGGATTTTAGACCGTTTAGTGGGCTACACCCTCTCGCCCTTACTCTGGCGCAAAATTGCTAAAGGTCTCTCGGCGGGACGAGTACAATCGGTGTCTGTACGCTTGTTGGTGCAACGGGAACGGGAACGGCAGGCCTTCCAATCAGCAAATTACTGGGATCTCAAGGCAGAACTGCTCCAGAAAAAATCAAAATTTGAGGCCAAGCTGATCACCCTCGGCGGCAAGAAATTAGCGTCCGGGAGTGACTTTGATGCGGCCACGGGGAAACTCAGCAAGGGTAAAAAAGTTGTCGTTCTCTCCCAAGCGGAGGCGATCGCCCTTAAAGAGCGTTTACAAGATCAACCTTGGACGGTCAGCAAAACCGAAGAAAAACCCAGTACCCGCCGCCCGTCGCCCCCCTTTACCACCTCTACTCTGCAACAGGAAGCCAACCGCAAACTGGGTATTTCGGCGCGGGATACGATGCGTACCGCCCAGAAGCTCTACGAAGAGGGCTACATTACCTACATGCGGACGGACTCGGTGCATCTTTCCGAGCAGGCGATCGCCGCAGCCCGTAGTTGCGTTGCAGAAAAATACGGCACAGAATATCTCAGCCCGAAGGTGCGCCAATATAAAACGAAAAGTAAAGGTGCCCAGGAAGCCCACGAAGCGATCCGGCCTGCGGGTAACACCTTTCGCACGCCCCAGGAAACCGGCCTCAGTGGTCGAGAGTTAGCCCTCTATGACCTCATTTGGAAACGCACTGTTGCTTGTCAGATGGCCGATGCTCGTCTCACTCAACTGTCGGTCATTCTCAAGGTCGATGATGCCGAGTTCCGCTCTGCTGGTAAACGCATTGATTTTCCGGGTTTTTTCCGGGCCTATGTGGAAGGCTCTGATGATCCCGATGCTGCCCTCGAAAACCAAGAAGTGGTGCTCCCCGATCTCAAGGAAGGAGACCAACCCACCTGCAAAAAATTAGAAGAAGTCGATCACAATACTCAACCCCCGGCCCGTTATACCGAGGCCAGTTTGGTCAAAGCCCTCGAAAGTAAAGGCATTGGTCGCCCCAGCACCTACGCCACAATCATCGGCACCATCGTTGATCGCGGTTATGTGCAAATTCGCGATAAAGCCTTAACTCCCACCTTTACGGCCTTTGCGGTGACGGCCCTCCTGGAGGAACATTTCCCCAATCTGGTGGATACAGATTTCACCTCCCAAATGGAACAGACCCTCGATGAGATTGCCACCGGCAAAGCCCAATGGTTACCCTATCTAAAAAATTTCTACCTCGGAGATGATGGCCTGGGTACCCAAGTAAAAGTGCGCGAGGAAAATATTGATCCGGCCACTGCGAAGGCGATCGCCATCGAAAACCTCCCCGTGAAAGTCAAAATTGGTCGCTTTGGCCCCTACATTGAAGCTGCTAACGGCGAAGAAACGATCACTGCATCCCTACCAGCGGACTTAACCCCCGCTGATCTCGATCCGGAGCAGGTTGAAACAATCCTCAAACAAAAAACCGAAGGCCCCGAACAATTGGGGACGCACCCTGAAACAGGTGATCCCATCTATTTACTTGTGGGTAGCTATGGCCCCTATGTTCAACTAGGCGAAGTCACCGAAGAGAAGAAAAAGCCCAAGCGTGCTTCCCTTCCCAAAACCGTTAAACCAGAAGAGCTCACCCTACAGATGGCGGTGGATCTGTTAGCGTTGCCGCGTCTATTGGGAGAACATCCCGAAACCAACAAACCCGTCAAAGTGGGTCTCGGTCGCTTTGGCCCCTATGTTGTCCACGACCAAGGGAAAGAAGGCAAAGATTACCGGTCTCTCAAAAAAGAAGACAATCTTTTTACGATTGATTTTGAACGGGCCATGGAACTGTTAGCGCAACCAAAGCGTTCCCGTGGCCGGGGCAAAACAAAGACGCCCCTGAAGGAACTAGGGAAACATCCCGCTGATAACGAACCAGTCAATGTTTATGAAGGCCCCTATGGTATCTACGTGAATCACCTAAAAGTGAATGCAGGTTTGCCAGAAGGAGAAACCGTAGAAACAATTACCCTCGAAAAGGCCCTCGAACTAATCGCCGAAAAAGCGGGTAGCAAAGCAACCAAGAAGCGTTCGACGACAAAAAAGAAAACGACGACGAAAAAAACAACAGCAAAAAAAACCACCAGCCGTAAAACAAAAACTTCTTCATGAGCCACAGTAAGCGTCGGTGGGAAGATTGGGGCCAAACCCTTGGCGATCGCCAAATTATCTTAGGTTTAAGCCTAGCGGCCCTTTTTTTGTTTTGCCTGAATCTGGGAAATATGCCCCTCCGGGATTGGGATGAAGGCACCAGGGCACTGGTGGCGCGGGAAATTTTCCGTACTGGCAACTGGTTGCATCCCACCCAATTCGGCGATCCTTACCTGCTGAAACCCCCCTTAATGGATTGGCTCGTGGCCAGTAGCTATACCCTCGGTGGCGTGAATGAATGGACAAGTCGCTTACCAGGGGCTGTAGGAAGTGCTCTGGGAGTGCCTCTCCTCTACTGCCTCGGACGGCAATTATTCCAGGGGCGATCGCCTGCCCTGTGGAGTGCCTTGGTCTATCTCACCCTCTTGCCAGTGGTGCGCCATGGTCGTCTGCTGATGCTTGATGGTCTGGTTTTAACGGCCCTCATCTTCAGTCTCTGGTGTTTACTCAAGGCGCAAAAATCCCCCATCTGGGGACTGGGCTTCGGTCTGGGCTTGGGCATCATTGCCTTTGTCAAGGGGTTATTAATGCTTCCCCTGGGGGCGATCGCCCTGTTGTTTGTGATTTGGGATCGCCGCTGGTTTGTTTTTAAAAATCCCTATATTTGGCTGGGGTTGGGTCTCGGCGCTTGCCCGGTGCTTCTCTGGTATGGGGCGCAAATTCAGCATTATGGTGCGACTTTTATTCAGGTCCATTTTTTCAGTCAAGGGTTTGACCGGGTCGCCAGTACCGTTGAAAGTCACCAAGAGCCCCCCTGGTTTTATTTATTAGAAATAGCCAAATACACGGCCCCTTGGTTATTTTTTCTACCCCAAAGTTATCAATATCTTTGGCAGACCCGCCAAACTTCTAGCAGCAAATTAATTTTGATAGGCAGCATCTTTTATCTGGGTTTAATTTCTGTGATGGGGACAAAATTGCCCTGGTATGTGATGCCGATTTACCCGTTTTTGGCCCTTGCGCTGGGACATTACTTAGCGAAACTCTGGGATGCACCACCACGCAAGGCGATGTTTCTGCGGGGGCTATTTGGGTTGTTGGCGATCGCCGCTTTGGGGGGAGGTATTTATCTCTACTTCACAGATCCCCAGATTCCCTTAATTTTGATGGCCTTGACCCTAGGGGGGATGTTTGCCGTGACTACCTGGCTTTGGCCCCGGCCCCAGGCTCTTTATATTTTGGTGGGAGGAATGTATTGCGGTTTAGCTCTGCTGTTTTGCTCCCAGGCTTGGGTCTGGGAAATTAACGAAGCCTTTCCGGTCAAACCCACTGCCGCCATCATTCGGGCAGAGACCCCAGCCGATGCGATTATTTTCACCACCTTTGATTACAGTCGGCCCAGCTTAGATTTCTATGGCGATCGCCCTGTGCGTCCCCAGCCCCTCGAAGCGCCCGTTGGCGAGCAATATTGGCTCATTCACCAAGATTTGTTGACAGAACAACCGGCCCTAAAAGAAGCATTGCCTCCCTTTGAACTGCTGGGACGAGCCTCAGGATTTAACCTGGTGCATTTTTTCCCGGACTAAAGGAGGCGATTGAGTGATAATTCGGTTGTGTTGGGCGCTAAATTAGCTTTAAAAAATATTGAAAGAATCAACTTCTAAGGCTTTTGATCCACCTTCCCGGAGAATGGCAAAGACTCGCTCCAATTGTTTCCATAAAAGACCCACAGTGCCGATAGTTAAAGGTAAAGACAAGCTGTAGGCAAACCAAGCGGGGATAAAAAAGACTTCTAAACCACTGGCGAGAAAAATACTCATGCCCATACCAATGCCAAAGAGGGGGAGTTGTAAATCAATGGTGGATAACTGTTTGCGAATATCGTCGTTATTGGCAACAATCCCCCGTGCTTTGAGCTTCAGGGTACTCTGGAACGCAAAGCCGCTGGTTAGGGCAATAAACAAGCCAAGGCCTACCAACAAAAACGGCGGCTGCGGAATGTAGTAGTAATAATATTCTTCCATGGATTTTTTAACAAAACTTTATTAACTAGCCTTCATTATGACCGAGATTGGGCGAAACTCGGCAAAACAGACGTTAAACGCTCACCGGAAAATTGGCGGAGGTTTGACCAGGCGGCCCCCAGTAATTTTTGGGGTTGAAATTCGTCTTTCAGAAGCGCCCAGAGTCGTTGTACTTCTTCGGTATGGAGGCGATCGTCTTCCGTTAAGGCCAGGAGAATCATCCGCCGAATTTCTGCACCCTCTTCGGACATTAGATACTGGAAACCCATTTGGGCCGTGGGTAAAATATCAAACTGATTATCGGCCTGGGCGATCGCCAACATATTTTCGAGGCGATGCCATTGGAATTTTCCGTCTTTAAAGAGCACTTCTAGGAGCTTGCGGCGTAGCTCTGGGGTTTCGGCAGTTAACAAACGCCGGGAAACGTAAGGATAGGAAATTTCGACGATCTTGAAATCCGGATTCAGACTTAGGGCCAATCCCTCCTGGGTCACAAGGGAGCGGATAATCAGCGCAAACTTGGCCGGCACCCGGAACGGATATTCATACATCAGCGCCGAAAATTCATCGGTAATCGTCTTAAAATTGAAATCACCGACACTTTCCCCCACCGCTTTTCCTAATACTTTTTCTAGGGCCGGAATAATCGGACGGATATCTGTTTTAGGGGCAAGAAAACCCAATTCCACAAAATCCTTCGCCAGAGTTTGATAATCCTGATTAATCAGCTGGACAACGGAACTAGCAATGGTCTCTTTGGTGGTGTTATCCAATTGATCCATCATGCCGAAATCAATGTAGGCCATGCGTCCATCAAAGGTGGCAAACAAATTACCTGGGTGGGGATCAGCATGGAAGAAACCATGTTCTAGCAATTGTCGCAGTCCCGTGGTCACGCCAATTTCAATAATTTTGTCAGGGTCTAGGCCAGCGGCGCGGATGCGGTCTAATTCGTTGAGCTTATAACCTTGAATCCATTCCAGAGTGAGAAGGCGATGGCTTGTATATTCCCAATAAATGGCAGGGACTTTAACGGTGGGATCATCACGAAAATTAGCGGCAAATTTTTCGGCGTTGCGACCTTCGTTAATGTAATCAATTTCTTCAAAAAGCTTGGTGCCAAATTCATCAACAATTAACGTCAAGTCATGGCCCAAGTTGAGGGGAAGATAGGGGGCAAACAGGCTTGCCCCTAAACGCATCAGGTACAGATCAAGGGTCAGCACCGGGAGTAATTTGGGACGTTGTACCTTAACGGCAACTTCTTCGCCACTATACAAACGTGCCCGATAGACCTGGGCGAGGCTGGCTGCCGCGACGGGATGGGGGGAAATTTCTTGGTAAATGTCATCGACGGGACGACCGAGATCTTTTTCAATAATCGCAAAGGCAATCTCGTTATCAAAAGAAGGCAGTTGATCCTGGAGCTTGATTAATTCTTCGAGAAAGTCGGGACGAATCAAGTCTGGCCGGGTTGAAAGGGCTTGCCCCACTTTGATAAATGTCGGCCCCAAGCGGGTCAGAATTTCACGCAGTTCATTGGCGCGACGGGCGCGGGTTTCGGGGTCTTCTTCGCGTTTACTATCTAGCCACAATTTGAAGGAAAACCACCCAAATAACCAAATGATCGTAAAGGCCCGCCACAGGGATTGCCAGGGTCGCCAACGGTAATGTTTGGCGATCGCCTTGGCGTCATAGCGGGTCAAGGTGGTAGAACCAAGTTTGTGGTCGGGGGCAACGGAAGGATACTGGGTCACAGTGGTTTCGCCGTCAATGAATTGTGTGGTTTTGTAAAGTAAATCACACTATATTGTATCGAAATTTTTCGCAGCGACACCAAACCAAGCCTGCATCGGGGATCAAGCACAGCCATTTTCTCGCCCAATTAAGGGGATTGGCGCGGGGTGATTTGGGTGGCAAGGGCTTGGAGGAGGGCAAAACGATCATCTGTTGCAGGTGGTTTAGGAGACGGCTCGGTGGGCACTGATGAAGGGGTTAATTTTTGTAAAGCAACCTGGGCTGCGGCTTTTTGGGCTTGCTTCTTCGAGGCCGCTTGACCCCGGCCCCATTCCTGTCCTTGGAGATAAACCGCCACCGTAAAAGTTTTTGCATGGTCGGCCCCGGATTCATCTAGGGTTTTGTATTTTGGGATTTCACCGTGGTTTGCTAAGGCCCACTCCTGCAGTTGGCCTTTGAAATTTTGGGCGAGGGGATCGCTTGGTTGTTGCACGAGGCGATCGGCCACGGGAATGACTAAGGTTTCAACAAAGGCGATCGCCGCTTCGATCCCCGCATCTAGAAAGTAAGCCCCGACGACCGCCTCAAAGGTATTACTCAAAATCTCTGGGTTTTGCCTGGCTCCTTCCTTTTCGGCCCCTTTGCCGAGGCGCAAGATCTGATCGAGACCCAAGGCCTGGGCAAATTCAGCGAGTTGGTGGCGATTATTTTCTAAACTGGCCCGCAGTCGGCTCAGTTCCCCTTCCTGAAAGTCAGGATAACGCTCATACAGCAGCTTTCCCATGATGAACTTGAGCACCGCATCGCCTAAAAATTCCAGGCGCTCATTGTCTTGGATTGTCTCTGGTTGTTCGTTGGCAAAGGAGCGGTGGGTCAACGCCTGTAACAGAAGAGGCGATCGCCGAAAGGGAGGCAAGCTTGTCATGGTTAAGCGAAACTTTATAATGTTCAGAGAGTAAATAAACCTAGCGTCAAACCATCTAAAAGCCAATCACTGCAACTCATAAGCAACGGTGATTCAGGAGATTGGAAAAACGCAATGCACAAACAAACCATCTCACCCCATCACCAGATTTAATTTAAATAAGCATAACGGAAGACCTGCGGATCCATGACAAGAATTGAAACTCGTACCGAACCTATGGTGATTAACATGGGGCCTCACCACCCCTCCATGCACGGCGTATTACGCTTGATCGTCACCCTTGACGGGGAAGACGTCGTTGATTGCGAACCCGTCATCGGCTATCTGCACCGGGGTATGGAAAAAATTGCCGAAAATCGCACCAATGTCATGTATGTCCCCTATGTGAGTCGTTGGGACTACGCCGCAGGGATGTTTAACGAAGCGATCACCGTTAATGCCCCCGAAAAACTCGCCGATATCGAAGTGCCGAAGCGCGCCCAATATATCCGCGTGATTATGCTGGAGCTGAACCGCATTGCCAATCACCTCCTTTGGCTTGGCCCCTTTCTTGCGGATGTCGGTGCCCAGACGCCTTTCTTCTACATCTTCCGGGAACGGGAAATGATCTATGACCTGTGGGAAGCCGCCACCGGAATGCGCCTAATCAACAACAACTATTTCCGCATTGGTGGTGTAGCCGTCGATCTGCCCTACGGTTGGAACGATAAATGTTTAGATTTCTGCGACTATTTCGATCCCAAAGTTGATGAATACGAAAAACTAATCACCAATAACCCCATTTTCCGCCGCCGGGTAGAAGGGGTCGGCACGATCACCCGCGATGAAGCGATCAACTGGAGTCTGTCAGGGCCAATGTTGCGGGCCTCTGGGGTGAAATGGGATCTCCGCAAAGTGGATCACTACGAGTGTTATGACGATTTTGACTGGGATGTACAGTGGGAAACTGCTGGGGACTGCTTTGCCCGCTATTTGGTACGAATTCGGGAAATGCGCGAGTCAGTGAAAATTATTCGCCAAGCCCTGAAAGGAATGCCCGGTGGTGCCTACGAAAACCTCGAAGCCAAGCGGATGTTAGAAGGGAAAAAATCCGAATGGAACGACTTCGATTACCAATACATCGCGAAAAAAGTTGCACCGACGTTCAAAATCCCCGATGGCGAACATTATGTCCGTCTCGAAAGTGGCAAAGGCGAAGTGGGAATTTTCATTCAGGGCAATAACAATGTGTTCCCCTGGCGCTGGAAAATCCGTTCGGCAGACTTCAATAACCTCCAAATTTTGCCCCACCTGCTGAAAGGCGTGAAGGTGGCGGACATTATGGCGATTCTCGGTAGCATTGACGTGATTATGGGTTCCGTTGACCGTTAATTGTTCTGAGTGAGAAATGTGAAAGAGGGCTATGGCGGCTCTCTTTTTTTGTTTGCGGTATTTAATAGTTTTGAAAATTTGGAGACTAGAAAAATTATGGCGATCGCCCCGTTAGAAAGTCTAGAATTTGCCAACTGCCCACCGGAGACCGCGCAATATTTGGTGGTGATGCTCCACGGTTGGGGGGCCAACTACCATGACCTCAAGCCCTTGGCCCGGATGCTGGATCTTCCCCACTGTCACTTTCTTTTCCCCAATGCACCTTTTCCCCATTTCCAGAGTCCCCAGGGGCGGGCTTGGTACGCCTTGGAGCGAGAAGATTTTCAGGGTTTGCCAGAGGCGCGCGATCGCCTTTTTCAGTGGCTGCAAATCCTACCAGAAAATACGGGCATTCCTCCGGAACGAATCGCGATGATTGGCTTTTCCCAGGGAGGCGCGATGACTCTCGATGTCGGTTTGCAGTTTAATTTTGCGGCCCTTTGTAGTTGCAGCGGCTATCTCCATTACGAACCCCAAAGACGGCCAGGGGATTTTTCGCCGACCCTACTAATTCACGGCACCCAAGATCCCGTGGTGCCGATCCAAGCAGCCCACCAAGCCAAAACCCAACTGGATCAAGTGGGCGTTCCCCTCGACTATTTTGAATTTTCTGGGGGCCACGAAATTCCGGCGATCGCCTTGGCCCGAATATCTCAGTTTCTAAACCAGCATTTGCTTCAGAAAGAAACCTAATTTTGTTTGCTGCTTTCGACGGGAATTTTACTGTCCTGGGGCGTGCCTGCCCCTGCCGCAGCTTCAGCTTGGGAAAACCAAGCGGCAATTTTTTCCCGTTGGTTAATTAAATAAATGCTCACCAGAGTCAAGCCCACACCGACCCATTGCAGGGGGCTTAATTTTTCGTTGAGGAGGACATTGCCGAAAATTAGAGCAAAAACAGGGGTGAGGAACGTCAGGGCGCTAAGACTGGTTAAATTCCCCTCGGACGCCAGGTAGAAAAATAAACCATAGGCGATCGCACTGCCAAAAATCGTTGCATAGGCCAAGGCCCACCAGCCTGACGTGCTAATAAATTGCCATTGCAGGGTTTCTAGTTGATCCGAAGCGATAAAGAGCGGAATCCCGCCGAGAATCATGTGCCAGCCCGTTGCCATCACCGGATCCGCATGGCGACTGACATAACGGATTAAAATCGTGCCCACTGCCATCGATAGGGAAGCTCCCAGCATCAACACTTCACCACTGATCCCCAGGTTTGCCCACTGAAAAAAAGAAAGATCTCCCTGGAACAGCGCCAAAATCCACGCATCAGGAATGCCAATTAAGCTAATCCCCAAAATCCCAAAACCTAACCCTAGCCAACCCCAGAGGCCGATCACTTCACCAAATAGCCAGCTGGATAAAAGGGCCACGGCGAGGGGTTGCGAATCAATCATCACGGAACCCAATCCTGCTCCTGTTTTCACGAGTCCCTCTGCTAAAAAGCCTTGGAACATGAGGCCATCGACTAGGGCAAAGAGGCCAATCCAGAGCCAACCCTGCCAAGAAATGTGGCGATCGCGTCCCGATAGGAGTCCGAACAGCAACACCAATAATCCCGCTGGCACTAAGCGCAACCCTCCTAGAAAAAGAGGTGTGGTCTGGGGAATCACGCCCTTCATCGCGACCATGGCCGTACCCCATAAGAAAAAGGGTGCAATCAGTACCAAGGGAAATTGACTAAAGTTCGACTTCGAGAGATTGAGGGCCATAAATTCAGGGCAACTATAAAGACTCGCGGTAATGTGTAGTAATGTTAAGCATAGGGGAAATTTATAATTTTTGTTGTTCTTTCCCGTACAGTCCCCCCGCCACTGGCCCCTAAAACTTGCCCACTACCGCCGGAAAAACCACGGTAAAACCCAGCGGATCAGTTAGCATAGGGGATTAGTGCCCTCAACGTCTAATCTGCAGGGCCTGCTAACATTTCATTATTTATTTTTGACAAATCCCTATGGTGTGGCCGTTTCCTCCGAAAACCCGTAAACAAGTTGCGCGTATTGAAATCACCGGGGCGATCGCCGCTGATACCCGAAAACGAGTCCTGAAAGCCCTCGAAGAAGTCGAAGAGAAAAAATATCCGGCCCTGCTGTTGCGGATCGATTCCCCTGGGGGCACCGTGGGCGACTCCCAAGAAATTTATTACGCCCTGAAAAAACTCCAGGAAAAAACAAAGATTGTCGCCAGCTTCGGCAATATTTCGGCTTCCGGGGGCGTTTACATCGGCATGGGAGCGCAGCACATCGTTGCAAATCCAGGGACGATCACAGGCAGCATCGGCGTTATTTTGCGGGGCAATAACCTAGAGCGGCTCCTCGAAAAGGTTGGTGTCTCTTTTAAGGTGATTAAGTCTGGCCCTTACAAGGATATTTTGTCCTTTGACCGGGAGTTGACCGAGGCGGAAGAAAATATTCTCCAGGAAATGATCGATGTCAGCTACGGCCAGTTTGTCAAAACCGTCGCCGAAGCCCGCAATCTGGATGTGGAAACAGTGAAAACCTTTGCCGATGGTCGCATTTTTACCGGAGAACAAGCGCAGGAGCTTGGTGTCGTTGATCGCCTCGGCACTGAAGAAGATGCACGTATTTGGGCCGCAAAATTAGCGGGCTTAGATCCAGATAAGGCAGAATGTCGCACCATTGAGGAACCCAAACCCCTGATTACTCGCCTTTTGAGCCGCAATCAACTGAGTTCGCCCGTGGGGAACGCCCTTAATTGGGTAGAATTTGAACTGGCAACGGCGGGACAACCCCTGTGGCTCTATCGACCCTAATTTCGAAAATTTTTGATGCTTGAGGCGGAGGAAACCAACGTGGACTGGAAGGTGCGGGCTATTCGAGGCGCAATTACAGCAACGGCCAATACCAAGGAGGCGATCGCCGATGCGGTGCGGGAACTACTCGATGACATTGAAGTCCGCAACCAACTAGACCCCGAAGAAATTATCAGTGTGGTGTTCACTGCCACTGCCGATTTGGACGCTATTTTTCCGGCGGCGATCGCCCGACAACGACCCAACTGGGATAATGTGCCCCTCCTCGATGTGCAGCAAATGGCTGTCCAAGGGAGCCTAGAGCGTTGTATTCGCGTCTTAATTCACCTCAATACCCCCAAACCCCAGGCGGAGATTTACCACTCTTACCTGCGCCACGCCCAAAACCTCCGCCCCGATTGGCACCTCGCCCAAATTGCGAGCCGTTAATGTTTAACGATGCCTGGAAAAACAGTCCAGTACAATGGGAAGCAATGAAGTTATTTCCCTAAAGAAACTTCCGCCCATGGTTGCCACCTCGACAAACCGTTATAGCTTTGAAGCGTATTGCCAATATGATGACGGCACCGATACCCGCTACGAACTTGAAGATGGCAATTTAGTTGCAATGACGCCCCCCACCTTTCGCCATATTTTACTTGCGGAAAAATTAGGCGATCGCCTGAAACAAGAAATCACGCGCTTAAATCTCCCCCTGTATTGCCTCCGGGAAACAGGGTTGCGGGTTGGTTACGCAAAATCACGGATTGCCGATTTGATGGTGGTTGATCAACAAAAGGTTGCCGCTGCGGTGGATCAAGCTGGCATCTATCAATCGACACCCAACTTGGTCATGGAAATTGTCAGTCCAGAGTCGGTAATTCGAGATTACCGTTATAAGCGCTCTGAATATGCGGCGATCGCCGTTCCGGAATATTGGCTCATTGATCCGAGCGCCGAAAAAATTACGATTCTGACTTTCAATGAAGGTCTATACGATGAAAGGATTTTCACACAAGAAGAGAAGCTGGTTTCACAACAGTTTCCTGAATTGACCCTGACCCCACAGGATCTCTTTGCTCTCTGAGCTGTAATAACAATGCTTTTTCCTTGGTCTCACCCTAACCGAGCACAGTAACTCAACCAGCCAAGGATAGAATAGAGGCTATTGATTTTTGTACGTTTCCTAAATAAAAAAAGTCCTATGGCAGTTGCAGCACCCCGCAAAACCGAGTATGAAGCGATTATTGGGCTCGAAACCCATTGTCAGCTCAATACCGCCAGCAAAATTTTTTGTCATTGTTCTACTAAATTTGACAGCGACCCCAACAGCAATGTCTGTCCCGTCTGCCTAGGCTATCCTGGAGTTTTGCCCGTTTTAAACGAAAAGGTGCTTGAATCAGCGGTGAAAATGGGCCTGGCCCTCAAAGCAAAAATCAGCCCCTACAGCAAATTTGACCGGAAACAATATTTTTATCCAGACCTACCCAAAAACTATCAAATCTCCCAATTCGATCTGCCCATTGTTGAGCATGGTCACCTAGAAATTGAAATCGCCGACAAACCCAGTGACCCCCCCGTCAAAAAAACCATTGGCGTGACCCGCCTCCACATGGAAGAAGACGCCGGAAAATTAGTCCATGCCGGGAGCGATCGCCTCGCGGGTTCTACCTACTCTAAAGTGGATTTCAATCGTACCGGGATTCCGCTCCTGGAGATTGTCTCAGAACCCGATATTCGTTCTGGCAAAGAAGCTGCTGAATACGCCCAGGAATTGCGCCGCCTCGTCCGTTATCTCGGCATCGGCGATGGCAACATGCAAGAAGGTTCTCTCCGCTGTGACGTAAATATTTCCATTCGTCCTGTCGGCCAAGAAGAATTCGGCACCAAAGTCGAAATCAAAAATATGAACTCTTTCAGTGCGATCCAAAAGGCGATCGACTACGAAATCGAGCGACAAATCAAAGCCGTCGAAACAGGGGAACCCATCTACCAAGAAACGCGCCTCTGGGATGAAAGTAGCCAGCGCACCTTTAGTATGCGGAAAAAAGAAGGCTCCAGCGATTATCGTTATTTCCCAGAGCCAGACCTGCCCCCCATTGAAGTGACCCCAGCACAACTAGAAAAATGGGCTGCCGAACTCCCCGCAACCCCCGCCCAAAAGCGAGAGCGCTACGAAACCGAGTATGGTCTGTCTTCCTATGACACGAGGGTTTTAACCGACGACCGCGACGTAGCTGAATACTTTGAAGCGGCTGTGGCGGCTGGGGCAGATCCCAAACAAGTGACCAACTGGGTGACCCAAGACATCGCTGCCCACCTCAATAAAAATGTCGGTCTAACGATTGTTGAGCTTCCCCTAAAGGCAACGCAATTAGCTGAACTCGTCAATTTAATTCACGATGGCACCATTAGCGGCAAAATTGCCAAAGAAATTCTTCCGGAACTGTTAGAGCAAGGTGGTTCGCCCAAGGCAATTGTTGATAGTCGCGGCTTGACCCAAATTTCAGACACAGGTGCCCTAGAGGCCATGGTGGATGAAGTTTTGGCCGCCAATCCTGAGAAAGTAGAACAATTCCGCGCCGGAAAAACAAAGCTACAGGGCTTTTTTGTGGGGCAACTGATGAAAAAAACTAGCGGCCGTGCTGATCCGAAACTGCTCAATCAAATCCTGGCCCAGAAACTGCGGGGCTAGAAATTTTCTTGGGGTGAGGGGATTGTCCCCCCAGGTAGACTGGGCTATATTAAAGATAGTAGATGCACCCTGATGATTGGGGGAGTCACAAGGTGGCTCTCCTTTTTTTGTCGGTTAGAGAAATTAGCCTTTAACAGATGTCGGCATCGCTCAGGTATTGCTGCATCTGTTCTAGGGAAAGGTTTTGTTCGAGGAAAATAGGCTGGTTTGGATTGTAGGGACTTTGGAGACGATCAATCCTGAGAATTGGCATTTCTGCTAGAACTGGGTTATCGGGATTATAGTCTGTTGGCTGCATCAAAGAACTAGAAAAGCCTTTAAAAATAATAATTTGGTCTTCTATTTCCCCGTGGCCTAGGTGAAGTAGCAGCACTTCATGGGCATACTTACGGGTATAGGCTTCGAGGTGTTTGGCTAAACGGGAAAAATCTGTACTTTGGTGTGTCATGGTGATGATAGGAACAGAATAAATGACTTAGTATTGAGTATTAGTGTAGGCAATCACTGCGGTTTGTTTGTCAATTAATGTTGCAGTGGTGTTTCTATTTTGAAGCTTAAGGGTTATGCGATGACAAATGCCAACTTGCCCCCGGAAATTCCGATTCGCAATTTTGATGCAGCGAAGCAAACAACCCTTTTTCAGACCCTCAAAATGCCCCAGTTTACGGGTCGCTTGATCTTGACGGATCCGCGATCGCATCAATGGTCTTTTTTCTTGTATTTTGGTCGTCTGGTCTATGCTTCGGGGGGAACCCACTCGGTACGGCGTTGGCGGCGTCATCTGACGGCTCAAATGCCCCACATCGCGGCCAATACGCAACTATTGCAACAGGGTTTATCGGCCATTACATCCCAGGCGATTAAACTGCATTGGGAATATGATTTGATTCAAACTTGGCATGGGCAACAACGGATTACGCGGGATCAAATTCGTCGCATGATTGAGGCGATCGCCACCGAGATTTTTTTTGAAGTCAGCCAGAGTACGCAAGTCACCTACCATTTCGACCCCGTCACAGAGCAGCAGGAAGATCCGCTGATTTTAATTGACCCAGCCCAAAGTATTTTGCGAGCTTGGCGACTCTTTGAACAATGGAATAATCTAGAGATTGCCCACCTGTCGCCCCAGGTTGCCCCTGTTATTGTTAAACCAGATCTGTTACAGGTGCGCTCTTCGGAAGCCAATTACCAGTTACTAACGAGTTTGGTCACGGGACGGCGAACCTTTTGGGATTTATCGATCCGTCTCAAACAGGACGTGCCCCAGGTCGCCCGACTCTTGATGCCCTACATGAAGTTAGGGTTTATTGATGTCAAGATGTTAGATGATCTGTCGTCACCGCTGACGAATGCTCCCCCCCAGCCGACGGCTTCAAAACCAGTGATTGCTGAGAATCAGCCACTCATCGCCTATCTAAGCCTAGACTCCAAACAACATCAGCACCTCCGTCAAATCCTCAAGCAACATCGTTATCGTTATTTGGCGATCGCCGATCTCACCAAGGCACTGCCGGATCTCTTAACAGAAAAACCAAACTTAATTCTTTTAGATCTAGAACTTGATGGCAACACAAATGGCCTTGAATTTTGCACCCAATTGAAAAAACTATCACTATTTCGTCAAACACCAGTCTTGCTCATGACCGATAACAATCGTCTTTTTGATCGCGTTAAAGGGCGCTTAACTGGGGTCACAGACTTTATTTCAAAGACAAGTACACCAGACGAATTACTTAAAGCACTACAAAAATATCTCCGCTAGGATTAGTACTTTTGACCTGCTGAAATAAAAAAACCTCCCCAAGCTTTTCAAGGAGAGATTACAAAATATGAGTTCAACAACGTAAGGCTTAATTAAAAGATTAGATACCACGCTTCACAGCAATATCGGCTTTTTCAAATTCTGTCGCTAAACGTGTTTTTAATTTTTCAGGTAAGGGGCGACTACCAAAGGAACTGTAGTAACCAGCCAAAGCATTCAACGCAGTTTGCATAGTGGTAAAAGAACGCAGTCCAGAAGTTTTCGGATCACGGCGGTAGCGGGACATATATTCATTCATTTGCAAGCGGGCCGCTGCCTGCACTTCGCTGCGGTTAGGGGCATCGCCAGGTAGTTGAATGGCTTCAGTCAGATTTTCGACGACGAGCAAAGTATCATCTACATATTTCCCGGTTAGGCCACTGGCGCTGGTGTCGCTACAGGCTGTTAGTCCGGTTACGCTCACCATAATCACCAGGGCGATCGCCACAAGGCGAGATAAAAATTTCTTTAACATAGTTTTTCGGTATAAAAAAGCACGCTTAGAACTAACTGTTATCCTACCGCGAAAATTTAGCCTTGTCTGCGTTGCAGTTTGGTATTGGTTTTGAAAATTATTGCTCTTCCGGCAAAATATCAACATAAAGACTGACAAGGCGATAGCGACCATCGATTTGGGCATAGGCAAGGTTAAATGCGGTATTGGGATTGGTCGGAAATGCGCCTCTCATGCGTAAAATACCTTGTTCATCAAAAGTAGGCTGCTCTGAGAAAACGGGTTCTAGTTGAGTGATCACCGCAATATTTGAGCCACGACGACGCATTGGCGCAAAAACATCGGCTAAGTTTGTTAGGCTAAATTGGGCTTGAAAAGCAGGTGCGGCTAATTCTTTCAATACACTGTAATTTCCGGTGAGGTTAGCATTATTAACCGCAATTAATGTGCTTTTAAGGAGAGACAATAATAAAAGGCGATCACTTTCGGTCTGTACAGCAGGACGTAAATTTGTCTGGGTTTCTGTCTGGGCATAGGCAGGGGCCAGGGGGGGCATCACGTTAAATAATCCAGCGATCGTAAGTCCCGTAACACTAGAGATAAGCTTCATTGAAAACTTTTTCATTGCGATAAATTTTGAGAATATTGACAAAAACAATAGCCCCAGTTTCCGCCGATAACAAGTATCAGGAGAACCAAGGGCTATAAGGATTGATAAGAGATATGAGCTTGAGTGGTTACTTCACTTAAGTTATGGCCTAGTTTTTAACTATGCTCTTAGAAACTGAAGCCAAGACCTGCACCAGCAGCGAAGCTATCAGTAGTAAGACCAAAACCAGCGCTCGCTTTGAAAGTAACGGCGGTTCCGGTGCTGTTGGGATCAGTAAAAAGAAACTTACCAGAGGTACCAATCGCAGTTTCGTCTTCATAAACCCCGAAACCAACACCAATCCCAAAGCGATGACCGGGACGCAGTTCAGCTTCTGCATTATCCATTGCAATGGTGGCAGCAATACCGGATCTGAGATCATCAATGATGTTGTTGTTTACTCCAACACGACCATCACTCTCGATAACGAGAAGGTCAGTAGAACTACTGCTAGGAAGATTGTTAAAGAAAACATTGCCAGCGTTGACAGTTAAATTGTCACCAGCGCTGTCACCGAGTGTCGTGCTGCCGTCAATAACGGCATTTCTACCAACGAAGGCGTCTTGGGTGACTTGAAGATTATTGCCTACATTAACGTTGTTACCCGCATTGATGTTGTTGACCGCGCTGACATTGCGACCAGCATTTACATCCAGACCCGCTTCAACGTTATTCGTAGCGTTGACGTTATTGCCCGCATTTACATTGTTGACCGCGCTGACATTACGACCAGCAGTGACATCCTGATCCGCATTGACATTGACTCCTGCATTGACGCTTTGGTTGGTGTTAATGTTGCCGCCAGTGACAGTGATGTTGTTGTTGTTGACTGCTAGACCATTATTTAGTGTGGTAAAACCACCAACAGTCAAATCGTTCTGAACGTCTACATTACCATTGAGATCAGTGAAGCCATTGACAGTTGCAGTTCCATCTATAGTTGTAGCGTCAAGAGTAGTTGCACCATCAACATTAAGTCCATCTAGCTGAGTGAACCCATCTACATCTAGAGTTCCATTGAGATCGGTATTGCCATTAACTGTAACAGGGCCAGTGAAAGTAGACGTACCAGTAACGTTAAGGATATCTCCCGCATCATCACCAATTTGAACGGTGACATCAGTGCCATCAGTGCCTCCGTTAGCAGATGATGCGCGTTCACCGATATTGATAAATGAGTCGTCCGTGTCGCCAATTTGAACAGTGTTACCGCTACTGTTACAACGAAGAACTCGCCCATCAAAATCATCATCACCTTGATTGGCGATGACTAAACCATCAACTCCGAGAAATCCTTCGTTAGGACAACTTTGAGCGTTGGCAGATTCTCCTTCCACGAGTATCCCCACAACAAACATTGGGATGACTAGAGATAACTTTGAGTATTTTGCGATATTCAAAAAACTGACTTTCATTTAGAAATCAAACCTCACACACGTTAGTTGCTCAATAAAAAGCTTCTCCCAAAGAAGAAATATCTCGGCGATCAAGCTTTTTTGTTTTAATAGCTGCCCAAATTTTATCAACATAATTAAGCAAAATCTACATCCAAATGATTATAAAAAGTGATTTTTAGCCACAAATCCCAGGGAATGCACGTCTGCACTGCATTATTGGGGACGAGAATGCTAGAAGCCATCAAATCTAAAAGAAATACAAAGAAAAAATCAGAAAGTTGACTGCAAAATGTTGTTATGGGTGGGCCTACCAATCGAGTCTGCAGTGGTTACAGCTAAATTTTCACCAATGGCACCTTGGGGATCGAGGCGTTGCTCAAAAAACGTCTGGCAGCGGTTTTGCTCATCGGCCAGAATCACTTTTGCCGTATGACCTTTCGCTAAAACATCCAGGCGATCGCATAATTCATAGGCAGCGACAATCAGGCGATCGCCTGGGCTACAAAGATGGGCCGCCGCACCATTTAAACAGACGACACCACTATCTCGCTCACCTGGTAAAACATAGGTGGTCAGGCGGTTACCATTTTCGATATTCCAGATATTGACTTCTTCGAGGGGCAAAATTCCCACTTTCTCGATCAGGGCTTGGTCGATGGTGATGCTGCCCACATAATCTAGCTCAGCCTGGGTCACCCGCAAATGGTGGAGTTTCGCGTGCATCAGTTTGATTTGGGCCATGGTAAAGGAGAACGGTAAAGGTAAAGAAAGTTGATTGGAAAGGGGGACATCCCTCTAAATCTCTCTTCGGAAGGGAGACTTTAATAAATCTCTAAATCATTTTTCTGCAAGAGACTTGAAGAATTTCATTGCTGCTTAACCCAGTGCACAAAATTTTCGAGGATTTTTAAGCCAATCGCTGAGGATTTTTCGGGGTGAAATTGCATCGCAACTAAATTATCTTTGGCGATCGCCGCTGTAACAGTTTGCTGGCCGTGGGTGACGGTGGCGGCATTTACTTCAGGATCTGTCGGGGCCACATAAAAAGAATGCACAAAATAAACGAAGAGATCTTTCGGTAAATCCTGCCAAATGGGATGATCCGGTTGGGTTAGTTGCAGTTGGTTCCAGCCCATGTGGGGAATGGTAATCTCTGGCTCTGGCTGAAATCGTTTCACGCTGCCGGGAATAATGCCTAAACCTTTTTCTGTGCCTTCGGCGGAACTGTCAAATAAAATTTGCATCCCCAAACAAATGCCGAGGAAGGGTTTGCCACTGGCGATCGCCTGGTGAATGGAAGCTTCGAGGTGGCGATCGCGGAGATGTTGCATCGCCGGATCAAAGGCCCCAACCCCCGGTAAAACGACCGCATCGGCCCCCAAAATTTGTTCCGATTGATCCGTGATTGTGGGAGTTGCCCCCGCTTTTTCTAGGGCTTTGCAGGCGGAGTGGAGATTCCCCATGTCGTAGTCAACAACCGCAATATTCACCATCTTCTCATTGCCCGAACGTTCACGTTAGAAACCCCTAACATACACCACAAAAGGAATTTGATCCTAACAATTTCTTTAGAATGTTGACGCTTAACTTTCATCCACCCATTCCGAAAGCTGTCGGGTTACAGCATGACGAAATTCCAGCGGTAAGACTAAAACAATATTTTCATCATTCAGGCGACCGTAGATTTTGGTTTGGTCAAAGTTTTCGGTGCCGAGGCTGAGTTGAGAGGGTTGAGTTGCCGCTGTTTGGAGCGTGATCACAGCTTTGGGTTCAAGGAGGCCATAATCGGCCAGTTCCTCAGAGGCCACAGAAAAACTAGCGTAACCCTGGGGTTCGATGAGTAAATTCAGCAAATAGGCGATCGCCCCCCGATTTGCCGGTTTTTCAACGGGACTAGTCAGCCACCATTGAGGGACGGGTGCAAAGCGTTGTTCAAAGTTGAGGGTTTCCCCCTGAATTTCTAAAGACAAAGAACGGATCTCCGCTTCCTGAATGGGAAAAAGCACCTCAGCATCTGCGGCAACGAAACCTGATTCTGAGGGTGTTAAGGTATTTTGTCGCTGCGTAACAGCCCAGGTGATTCCCCCAAGTCCCAAGGCGATCGCCAGCCAAATTCCTGTACTCCGCTGCACCATGGCGATTTTTATCTAGCGCGGATATGGTTTACCAAAGCCCGTAAACCGAGATAGTAACTTTCCGCCCCAAAGCCGCAGATTTGACCCACTGCAATGGGCGCGATATAGGAATGGTGACGGAAGGTTTCGCGCTGGTGAATATTGCTGAGATGCACCTCTACGGTGGGTAAATTTACCGCCGCTAAAGCATCCCTAAGGGCGACACTGGTGTGGGTATAAGCCGCCGGATTAATCAAAATGCCAGAAAATTTACCGAGGGCAGCTTGGATCTGATCGACTAACGTACCCTCATGGTTGGACTGAAAGCAATGCAGAGAGGCATCAAGGATTTCTGCCTCCTTTTCGAGGCGGGCATTGATGTCTTTGAGGGTTGTGGCGCCGTAGATTTCAGGCTCCCGTAAGCCCAACAGATTTAAATTGGGCCCGTGGAGCACAAGGATATTCAGGGTGGACAACGGTAGTGAACCTAACGCAGATTAACTAATAAGGCTAGCATCCCAACGTCCGAGGCCTTTAGTAGCGGCGACGTTGACGGTCGTGGACAGGGATCGGGATGAGTTCAGGCTCAGGTTCGGCCGCTGGCCCAAGGAGGGTTTCAATGACTTTTCCCGCCCACTCTCTGAGTTTTTCCAGTACTTTTTCGATATAGCCCATCAAAAAGACGACTCCTGTAAACTCGATGTACCACGCTCTAATTTATTCATCATAAATCTTGGCGTCTTTGGTACGTTGTTCTTATAGATATATTAAGAATAACACAAGCTTTTCAGGGGGCGATCGCCGAATCCTTAGTTAGGGCTTAGACTTTTTCCTCAGAAACCATAATATTTCGTAACAAAACTTTAAGATTTGTCGCTCTTTAAATATCGCCTGAGGCCATCGAGGGCATCACAGGCACTCAGGTAACGAATCAATTCCCGGTCTCGGTCTGTACCGTAGCGGTAGGTGTGGCTAAATACGTGATTTTGGGGATCGGCCCAGGCAATACAAACCAAGCCGATGGGTTTGGCGGAGTCATCGCTCTTCGGGCCAGCAATGCCGGTAATGCCAATACCCCAATCGCTATCAAGGGCTTGTTTGACTCCCAGCGCCATTTGTTGGGCCACGGTTTCACTGACGGCTCCCTGGTTTTGCAGGTCGGCAGAATTCACGCCGAGAAGGTTGATTTTTACCGCATTGGCATAGGCGGTAATACCCCCTAAAAAGTAGTCGGAGCTGCCGGAAACGCTTGTAATTAGTGCGCCTAGGCCGCCGCCAGTGCAAGATTCGGCAACGGCTAGGGTTTCCTGGCGCGTCCGTAGTAAGTCGCCGATGACTAGGGGGAGACTGGCCCCATCGGAACCGAAATAATCCAATCCGGCGATCGCCTTAATTTCTGCAACCACCGGATCCATTAATTTTTTAGCTGCGGCAACGGATTCTGCCCGGGCCGCCACCCGGAGCTTGACTTCTCCCTTGGAGGCATAGGGAGCCACGGTCGGGTTCGTCAACGCAAAAAGATGATTCACTTTAGCGGCTAGACTCGATTCACCAATGCCCCGGAAGCGCATCATTTCACTGTGAATCACAATCTGACCGTAGCCTTGGGCCTTGAGGTAGGGGACAGCAGTTTCTTGCCACATCCGCTTCATTTCCCTAGGGACACCCGGAAAGGTGAAAATTGTTAGTCCCTCAATGGGTTGCCAAATCAGACCAGGAGCAGTTCCCGTCGGATTCGGGAGAATCTCTGCTCCCTCTGGCAAAAGGGCTTGTTTACGGTTGTTGGGGGTCATGGTGCGCCCCCGTTGGGCAAATTTTGTGGTGATATCGGCGACAATCTCTGGTCGCTCGACGAGGGGCGTTTGGAAATAGGTGGCGATTGCCTCGGTGGTGAGATCATCGGGGGTGGGGCCAAGGCCACCTGTAAAGACGATAATTTCTGTCCCCCGTTGCACGGCAATCTCTAGGAGGGAATGGATGCGAGCAATGTTGTCTCCCACCACAGACTGAAAATAATGGCTGATGCCAAGCTTTGCGAACTCCTGGGCAAGGTACTGGCTATTGCTATTGACGATATCTCCCAAGAGAATCTCGGTGCCGACACAAATAATTTCCGCCGCCATGGTACTCCTTCAGTAAAAGGCGATCGCCTTTCCTCATTTGTTTGGTAAACATTTAATTTTAGAAGCCCACAACAGGACTTGAACCTGCGACCGGCTGATTACAAATCAGCTGCTCTACCAACTGAGCTACGTGGGCATTGGTCTCTAAACCGTATGCAAGTATAGCAAAAGCGCACCGGAAATTGTCAAGCCTTTTACACCAATCGACTGTCCATGGCCCACCGCGCCAGTTCCGTGCGGTTATTTAAGCTGGTTTTGTTCAACATATTCGACACATGACTTTCGATGGTGCGCTGGCTTACATTGAGCTTTTCGGCAATTTCCCGGTTAGAAAGTCCCTGGGCCACAAAGCTCACAACTTTAGTTTCCGTGGGGGTAAGTTCCACATGACTCGGCACCTGAAAGGCCATGGACGAGGTTGTCGCCCCAGAATGACTCAGGATACGCCGGGCCTGGTTTAACGACGACTCCACCTGGGCGACTAATTCTTCTGGTTCAAAAGGCTTCACAAGGTACACATCCGCCCCTTGGTTCAGGCCCTCGATGCGATCGCGGGTTTGCCCTTTTGCCGAGAGGAAAATTACAGGGATCCAGCTAATTTGCGAATTTTGACGGACATTTTGGATAAAGGTATAACCATCCATTTCTGGCATCATCACATCACAAATGATTAAGTCAGGGGTTGTCTCTTCGAGGATTTGCAGGCCTTCGACACCATTGGCCGCGGTCAACATGTCATAGCCGCGAAATTCGAGATAATCGCGCACTAACAAAATGAGATTGGGATCGTCGTCAATCAGGAGTAGAGTCGTACCTTGGGGATTAGGAAAATCGCTCATGGCAGGAATAGGGTCGCAAAGATCAGGGTTAGCCAAATCTTAGCAAAGGAATTTTGGCTGGGATTAGGGATTTGGGACGGGGTTTACTGGCGATGGTTCGGGTAGGGGATGGGCCATAAATACATAATCTTGGACGGGGCGATCGCCGATTAAATGCTCCTGAATAATCCGTTCAATGACCGCTGGTGTGGCACTGTGATACCAAATGCCATCGGGATAAACCACCAAAATCGGCCCCTGACTACAGACCCGGAGACAGTTCGCTTTCGTGCGGAAAATGTGGGGTAAAGCGTCACTGGGAGCGTCTAATCCCAATTCTTTGAGGCGTTTTTTGAGATAATTCCAAGCGTCGATGCTGGCCTGCTTATCACAACATTTGGGCTTCGTTTGATCGGCACAGATAAATACATGGCGATCAATTCGGTCGAGGCCAAGATTCTGCGCACAGACTTTCAAACTTGCATCACATTGTTCTGCCATTACCAAGATTCTCTAGGGGGACGCGAACAATTTTACCGAGTCAGACGATCCAGCGACGAAGGAAGGAACATTGAAGGATACACTAGAGGGAAGCAAAAATTTTGAATAACTGTTTGATTCTATGGATCCCATGCTCAAAGATGCCTTTGCTCAACGTCGGGCATTAAAAGTCATTAGTGGTTTGAATAACTTTGATGCGACCAATGTTCTCGCTGTGGCCCGGGCAGCCGAAGCCGGTGGCGCAACCTTCGTCGATATTGCCGCCGATGCAGATTTGATTCGTCAGGTGAAAGAAGTCATTTCTCTGCCTGTATGCGTGTCTGGGGTTGATGCTCAAGTTTTAGCTGATGCGGTTGAAGCGGGGGCTGATCTTGTGGAAATTGGAAACTTTGATGCATTCTACGCCCAGGGGATTCGCTTTGAGGCAGAAGAAGTGCTGGCAATCACTAAAGAAACCCGTGCGTTATTACCCAACGTAACCCTTTCGGTAACGGTGCCCCATATCCTTGCCCTCGATGAGCAGGTTGCTCTTGCCGAACAACTCGTGGCAGCGGGTGCAGATATTATCCAAACAGAAGGGGGCACTTCCAGCCGTCCCACTAGCGCTGGAACCCTCGGTTTAATCGAAAAGGCAGCGCCCACCTTGGCTGCAGCCCATGCCATTTCCCGCGCGGTAGATGTCCCTGTGATGTGTGCGTCTGGGTTGTCTGATGTGACAGCTCCCATGGCGATCGCCGCTGGCGCTGCTGGGATTGGCGTCGGCTCTGCAATCAACAAACTCAACGATCCCCTGGCGATGGTGGCAACGGTGCGCCAATTAGTAGAGGCCCTCTGTCAAGAAAGTGTAACAATAAATAGTTAGTATCTTTTCATTTTTAAACCTTCCTATTAAATTTAATAGGAAGGTTTTTAAGATCGTATTCACTAAAAGTCTTAAAAGACAAAGTATAAACATCCATGAAGATATTTTATACTCCGTTGTTTCAACATAGACAATTTATATTACCCCAAAGTCTTCAAGAAAAACTGAAAGAAATCATAGTCTCTTTTCAAAAGAATGAAATTAGGAATCTAAACTCAAATAAAATCCGAGGAAGAGAAACATTATTTAAAATCAAGCTAAAAAATTACCGTCTATTTTTTTCATATGTTGATAATGGCGTTGTATTCACACAAATCCTTCCTCGAAATGAAAGAACTTATTCAAGCAATGTTCTTGATAAAATCCAAAATAATAGGATCTACTTTGAAATTGAAGAGGTTAATGATGATGAAATCAATAATGACAGATCCTACTCTTCAGATACAATAGAAGACGACAATAAATATACTAGGAGTGAACTAATCCAGTGGCAAATTCCAGAAGAGTATCATAAAAAAATCCTTGATCTAAATAATAAAGATGACATATTAGATTTATACTCTAATAACAATTCTGAAATCGATAAATATATTGAAAGAATCATTGAAATTAACGAGCCTACACGCCTCAGCACTGCTCGTGAATATGCAGCTTACGATGATACAGATTTGTGCCTTAGTCCTGAGCAGCAAAAACTAACTGATTTAGATGAACATAAACCAATATTAGTTAAAGGCTATCCAGGAACAGGTAAGTCTCTTGTTGCAATTTATCGAGCGAAAAAACGTGTCAAGGAAGGAAAGAAAGTCTTATTGACTAGTTATAGTCTTCCGCTGATTGAATATTTAGGTCGTCTCTTAAGAAGTATTCTCGAAGAATCATTATTAGTAAGAGATTTTGATCAGTCAGGCATTCATTTACGAGCAGTCAAAGAAATTGTAGATTATATTCTTAGCTTAGATTCAAAGTATATTTCAAAAAAAATAGCAAACTGGAATGTTCGAGAATTAGTATTAGAGTCTGCATTAATGACAATTGACGATAGTATTCAGGAAATCACTTGCTTAGGAAATAAATATTTGTTAGAAGAATTTTCATTGGTTATCGAAGGCAGAGGTATTGAATCTTATGACGCATATAAAAATCTTAGGCGATATGGTCGTCGGCATATACTCAATCGCAGGCAGAAGTATTCAATCTGGTGCCTCTATGAAAAATGGACAGACTTGCTGGAAAAATCAGGCTATGTAACAGAAGAAAAAAGAATTTATGTAGCATTAAAAAAGATAAAAAGCAGTAAAAAAAATCCTGGCCTAGGTTCTATTGAATTCGATGAAATTATTATTGATGAAGCTCAAGATTTGTCCCCAGTAGCTTTGGAATTACTTTGCCAGTTATGTAAGAATTATGAGACGGGAAAAGGAATATATCTGACAGCAGATGTTGATCAATCAATATACCAACGTTCTTTTAGTTGGAATTATATTAAACTGGCATTGAAATATGACAGTGTACTTGAAGAAAGACTAAGCAAAAGCTTTCGTAACACCCGTCAGCTGGGACTTGCTTGTCCTACAATTATATCTGGACAAGAGATGCAGCCCACAGTCTCTTCAAGAATAGGTGAGCAGCCAGAGATTTTTTATACAGATGATCTCTTAGTCCAGATAGATAAAATTATCGATTTTCTGGAATATAATTCTAGGTATCATAAAAAGCCTATATATCAAAGTATAATTATTTGTCCGGACTCTAACTATAGTCGCTTTATAGAAAGTCAACTCAATTTTAAGCTTGAAAAAAATAAGAATAAAAATATAAGAGCATTATATATCTCTCCAGACAAAATAGGTTCACTATATCAAGAACAAGACAAAACAATTAAAATTCTAGACATAGATCATGTCAAAGGTTTAGAAGAAAGTTTTGTTGTAGTTTTAGGATTAAAAAAAGATATATTTCCTAATTATACTGATATCCCTGAACAGGAAATAGGAGAAGTGAACTTGCAGCAGCAAAAAATGTTTTATGTTGCCTGTTCAAGAGCAATAATATCTCTATTAGTAATCGCTTCTAAAAAAGAACCTTCTCCTTTCGTAGAAGAACTTTGCCCCAATAACCACTGGAAAAAAACATGAGTATTACTATCCAATTACAAAATTTAGTTAACAGTACGCCTGAAGAACTTGAAAATGTAAAAACGGCACTAGCTCGTGGTTTAGCAGATTCCACCAACACGATAAAACTTAACTGTTTAAATGTCTCCAATGTTTCAGATGAATTGCTTCATGCACTTTTATGTTATGTACCAACGAATTTTCGAAATGCTCAAGGACTAGATAGTTTTATTTTTCAAAACCACGCATTTACGGGGCCTCTACGAGTACAAATATTAGAGTATTTTAAAAATAATCCGGAGCCAGAAAAGATCCCAGGGCCAGGATCAGAGCCGAAACCCATAAAAAAAATTATCGTTTCAACTTCTGCTGCCACCCTTGTTTTATGTGTGTTTTTGGGTTTGATAATAAAATCATATCCTTATTTTAGAAAACCAAAACTAGAAAATACGCAACTAATTATTGGGACTATCTTTGAAACGAGAAATCAATTTGATTTAGCAGATTACCTTGAAGAAAGCTTTGTTCCTAAAAACTACTGGGATTTTCTTCGAGGCGAGAAAGTAAAAGTATATATTGACGGTGATGGAGAAACTAGTTATGAAAAAGCCAAGGAGAATATAGAAGAAAAAACCTGGGATATTGCATTCACAGCATCCCCAGTTTTATCAATTTATGCCAAACAAAAGCAGTATTCATTTGCGGCCGAAATGTTTCCTGGTCAGGCAGCTTACGAGTCTGGTTTATTTGTAAGGACAGATAGTCCTATCCAGTCAATTAATGACATCACAGCAGAACATACAATTGCTTTGGGAGAATTTGGAACATCTGCTTCTAGCTTCTATATGCCTGTTTATGACTTGTATGGTCGTACACTAAATTTGGATCTAGGAAATCGGGGAGCAAAGATCAAAGAAAAAGTTGAAACTGGAGTGGTTGACATTGGAGCTGCCTTTGCAGGTTATGCAGAAGACCCAAATTTACGCTTGATTGCTCAAAGTCGAGCTATACCCAGTTCCGGTGTTTACTTATCTCCCAACTTATCTTCAAATGATCAAAAAATAATTCAAAAGGTAATGCTAAGTGCATCGGAAAATATTCGATCTCAAGATAAATCAAATTATGGTGCAGGACAAGAAGTAGATTACAGTTCCTTTCAAAAAATTGTAGAACGTATTGATGAACTTATAGTTTGCTCTGATTTTACTAAAAATCCAGTTAACCTATTTTGTCCTCAGGGTATGCAGGTTATTGGCAGAGTAAATGGCTGGAGTAAAGAAGAAAGTAATTACAAACTTACCTTTTCTACTGCAGATGAAGTGCAACATCTCATGGTTCCAGAGTTCATCCTTAATGAATTAGGCATTAACAATATTCAGGAAATTCAAGATAAACAAATAACTATATCTGTTCAACCTCAACAGACCCAGGTCATCAACAACGTGAAGGTAACAACCATTAGCCAAGCTTCTCAGTTAAAAGTTGATTCATAAATAATTTACTTAGTTTATTAATGATCGCCGCTGGTGCTGCTGGGATTGGCGTCGGCTCTGCAATCAATAAACTCAATGATCCCCTGGCGATGGTGGCAACGGTGCGCCAATTAGTCGAGGCCCTCGATGGTGCCGTTGTGGGCGTAGAAGCTTAAAATTTCGTGCCAACAGTTTCGGTTGAGGCCAAAATAAAACCCTCCATCGTGCATGGGGGGCTTTATGTTGGGAGTTTTATTTCTTGCTTCTCAGGACAACAACAAATGATGGAGACAGTTGTTCATCAAAAAGTACACAACCATCATGGCAGCGGCGGCGGCGGCAACTAAGGTTCCTGCCAACATCAGAGAAAACTCCTGTTGGTCAAATGCCTGTTGCATCAGGTGGAGTGACCACGCAACTAAGGCAACATCAAAGATGAGAATTGGAACCAGCATATTTTAATTTTTGTTAACTTGGCTCCATTCTAATACATTGTCTTGCAAATCAGCGGGAAAAATTCAGGGTGTCTTAAGATTTGCGGGGCTGCCTAAAGCCTTATTTTGTCGAAGCTTGCGGGGATCGCCATCAAAAACAACTTTAAAATCCACTGATTTTTATTTTTGTCAAGTACAAATTGGCAGACATCAAGTTTAGGGTGTGGTGGGGTTTAAGGCGATCGCCAAAGGGAGGGCTTGGGTTGTTAGCCTGGGAAGGTTGGGCAACGTCTGAAGTTCCCAAGAAAAAGAAACAATGCTACAACAATTGGGTAGCAAAAACTCTCGATAATTCTTTTGTAATTCTTTGGGCATGATCAGCAGTAGCCAACTTGTTCTCGGTAGTGGTCTGGTTTTTGGGTCCGTCTTTTGGGTGGAACTGGTGCGGGATTTGTACCATGTCCTTGCCCATGTTTGGGAGCCAGTGGGCCGCCTCCATGGATGGCACCATCGGGTTTTCCGGCGGGATCTAACGCCAGTCAACGCGGAAATTTACCGAAAAGCCCATTGGTACAATGATGTGCCAGAGGCGCTGGTGATGCTCAGTTTTGGGCTACTGCTTTGGGGGCTATTGGTTGCGCTGGCAGTGCCGACGGCTTGGTTGGGATTGGCGGGCTGCTTGTATACGCTCTCGTTTTTGGGGGCGGCGATCGCCAGGGGTTTGGGTTTACCCTACGTGGATGAACTGACGGATCTGACCCACCGTCCCGGAGACTTTACCGAGTTACCAGGAGATTGGTTTGTGAATCGCCCCTACCACTGGCGACACCATTTTGATAACCAGGAGGCCTATTACTGTGGCACCTTTACCCTCGTGGATAAACTAATGGGCACAGCACTTTCGTTAAAAGGTAAACGCATCGCTGTAACCGGCGCTTCGGGGACCCTGGGCCATGCTCTCCTCACGGAACTACACCAGGCTGGAGCCAAGGCGATCGCCCTCACTTCGAGCCAGGAAACCATTTCCCTGACGATTAAGAATCAAGAAATCCCCCTGCAAACGGTGCCTTGGCAGATCGGCGCAGAAGCAGATTTATTAGAAACCTTAAAAAAAGTTGACATTCTTGTCCTTAACCACGGGATCAATGTCCATGGCGATCGCACCCCCGCAGCCATCCACAAATCCTACGCGATCAATACCTTTTCCCAGCAGCGTTTAATTGAGCTGTTCCTTAGCACCGTGGAAACCAACCAAGACCGGGTACGCAAAGAAATTTGGGTAAACACCTCCGAAGCGGAAGTCAGTCCCGCCGTTAGTCCTC
The DNA here is from genome assembly GCF_963876085.1 of Synechococcus sp. BDU 130192. Classification (NCBI taxonomy): domain Bacteria; kingdom Bacillati; phylum Cyanobacteriota; class Cyanophyceae; order Synechococcales; family Synechococcaceae; genus Synechococcus; species Synechococcus sp. BDU 130192. Next base: position 253,186 of record NZ_CAWNNO010000055.1, read on the forward strand.
TCTATGAACTGAGTAAGCGGGCCTTAGGTGATCTCGTTACCCTGCAGCGGTTGGATTCTCCCATCGTGATCCGCAAGCTAATTTTGGGGCCATTCAAGAGTGCCTTAAATCCCGTGGGCGTGATGTCAGCCCGCTGGGTCGCGAAGGGGATCGTCGGTGGGGCTAGGCGAGATTTTCGCAATATCATTGTCACCATCAACCCCTTCACCTATCTGTTGTTTCCCATCAAGGAATTTTTTGTGGCAAGCTATTTCAAGCTGTTTAGTCGCGGAGCATAACCCATGCAGACCCTAGGCCGCTTGATTGCCATGTCTCTCCTTGCCGCTGTGATGGTGGTGGTGGCGGTGGTGTCGATCCAGAATATTGAACTGGTGTCGATCCGCTTTCTCCTGTGGCAATCGGTGCGTTTACCCTTCGGCATTTTACTCGCCCTTGGGGTCGGCCTGGGTCTAATTTTGGGCAGTTTAATTCCCCTCGGCTCTCGTCGTTAGGGCAGTGGGAAAAAACCCTTTATGATGGTTGTCTGTCGGTTTGGACTCGCTAATCCATGGATGATTTGCTCAAAGGTTTAAATATTTATCTCATCGGCATGATGGGCACGGGGAAAAGCACCCTCGCAGAAATTATTGCGGAGTTGATGAATTACCGCAGTTTGGATTCGGACAGCATCATTGAAACCCTGGCAAAGCAGTCGATCAGTGAGATTTTTGCTGAGATGGGGGAAGCAGAATTCCGCAAACTCGAAACCCAAGTCCTTAAGCAAATCGCGGTACAAACCCGGACGGTGGTGGCGACGGGGGGCGGTATTGTTGTGTCCCAGGCCAATTGGTATTATCTGCGCCAGGGTTTGACCATTTGGCTGGATGTGCCAGTGCCAATCTTGGTAGAACGGCTGCGGAGTGATACGTCGCGCCCCCTTTTGCAAAATGTTGATCTTGAGCGCAAATTAACGCAACTGCTCCAACAGCGGCGATCGCGTTATGCGGAGGCAGATTTACATATCCAAATTCCCGGCAATCGTCCCCCCCGGGCCGTGGCAGAGGACATCATCGCCCAAATTCCTTCGGTGCTGCGAAAACCGCCAGAATTTATTGGCGATCGCCCTTGAATTAAGGCTCAAACCTAAAAATTCGTTAAAAATGCTAATCGGGAACAAATGGGGCGATCGCCGATCCCGTACAATACCGACCCATGTCGAGCCGCATCACCGGGCTCAGTCCATCCTTAGAAACGACAACAATTCATGGAAAGCGAATACATCAGAGAAGTCGAAGCCACCCGCGTCCGCATCCTCAGCGAAGCCCTCCCTTATATGCAACAATTTGCGGGGCGTACCATTGTGGTGAAGTATGGTGGCGCCGCGATGAAAGACAGCACCCTCAAAGATAAAGTGATTCGCGACATTGTCTTTCTCTCTTGTATCGGTATGCGGCCGATTGTTGTCCATGGCGGTGGCCCAGAGATTAATACCTGGCTGGCCAAATTAAACATCGAACCCCAGTTTAAAGATGGCCTGCGGGTTACCGACGCCGACACCATGGATGTGGTGGAAATGGTGCTTGTGGGTCGGGTGAATAAAGAAATTGTTTCCTTAATCAACCAAGAAGGCGGCGCTGCCGTGGGCCTCTGTGGCAAAGATGGCAACATGATCCAAGCTCGCCATGTCGGGAAAGAAGGGGTTGGTTTTGTCGGGGAAGTGACCACTATTGATACCAAATTGATTCAATCTCTCGTGGAAAATGGCTATGTGCCCGTCATTTCCAGTGTTGCCGCCGACGAAACAGGTCAAGCCCACAATATCAATGCCGATACCGTCGCCGGGGAATTAGCCGCCGCCCTAAGTGCTGAAAAGCTGATCCTACTCACCGATACCCCTGGCATTCTAGAGGATTACCATAATCCCGCAACCTTGATTCCCCGCTTGAATCTGCAGCAGGCACGGGAGTTAATTGATCAAGGCGTTGTGTCCGGGGGGATGATTCCCAAGGTGACCTGTTGTGTGCGATCGCTGGCCCAAGGCGTTAAAGCCGCCCACATTATCGACGGACGGATTCCCCATGCTCTGTTGCTCGAAATCTTTACCAACGATGGCATTGGCTCGATGATCGTCGCATCGGACTACCTCAGTCAGTTTCCGATGTCCCCTTTCCACTAGCCCTTGATGCAAAGCACTTGTTTCAGGGTGGCGACCACTTCCACCAAATCTGCCTGTTGCGCCATCACCTGCTCAATGGGTTTGTAGGCGGCGGGAATTTCGTCGATGATGCCGGTATCTTTGCGACATTCAACCCCAGCCGTTTGAGCCACTAAGTCATCTAAGGTAAAGGTTTTTTTGGCTTTGGCCCGCGACATTAAACGTCCCGCACCGTGGCTACAGGAACAATAGCTCATCACATTGCCTTTGCCCTTAACGATGTAGGATTTTGCGCCCATGGAACCGGGAATAATACCGTAGTCTTCCTGACGTGCCCGCACTGCCCCTTTGCGGGTAACATAAATCTCTTCGTCGAAATGGGTTTCTTGTTCGGCATAGTTGTGATGACAATTCACAACCATCAAGGCTTTTGTTGGTTTGCCACCAGCGAGATGTTTTTCGATGACCTTTTTAAAGCGCGCCAGCATCACATCGCGATTGAAATGAGCATAATTTTGAGCCCATTGGAGATCGCGCCAATAAGCTTCAAATTCCGGCGTACCTTTCACGAAATAAGCGAGATCGGGATCTGGTACTTTAGTTTCCGCGAGTTTCAGAAGATCCTTGGCGGTGCCAATGTGACATTGAGCAAGTTTGTTGCCAATATGCCGCGAACCGGAGTGGAGCATTAACCACACATTATTTTCTTCATCGAGGCACACCTCAATGAAATGATTGCCGCCACCGAGGGAACCCATTTGCTTCAGGGCTTTGCCTTCGAGGTTTTTCACGCCCCGATGGAGATCTTTAAAGTTTTGCCAGCCGCCCCAATTACTCACCGTTTTATCAACGTCTTTGTTTTCTTCAAAACCAACGGGAATAACGGCTTCGAGGTCTTTGCGGATTTGCTTGAGTTTGCCGTCGAGGCGATCGCCTTTAAAGGGCAGTTTGAGGGCGGCCATTCCACAACCAATATCGACCCCCACCGCTGCGGGAATGATGGCATCTTTTGTGGCAATGACAGAACCCACCAAGGCTCCTTTTCCTAGGTGAACATCGGGCATCAGGGAAACGTGTTTAAACACAAACGGCAGCGAGGCCACATTTTTCGCCATTTGCAGTTCCTGGGAAGCTAAATCATGGCCAGCCCAAGAATAAACGGGTTTTTCGGTTTGGATCGGTAGGGGTTGGTGGGGCATCGGGGGCTACGGAACAGCAGTAAAAATGAGGTGGTTCAAAAAAGATTGGGTTATTTGTCACTCTTTTAGATCATAACGATTGCGTATCCAAGCATAAATATTTTTAACGTTTAGTTGATAAATCACGGCACCCTTGCGACGGGTTAAAAGGTGGGCACTAGGATAGAAAATCATCGGTCGCAGCAGGGCACTTATGAATTATTACGAGATTTTGGGGATTCAGATTACGGCCAACCAACGGGAAATTAAAACGGCCTACCGACGCAAGGCGATCGCCCTCCACCCAGACACCCTGACGATCAATACCCCCGCCGACCAACGGAAACAAGCGGAGGAAGATTTTAAGGAACTCAATCAGATTTACGAAATTTTATCTAATCCAGAACAGCGACAAAAATATAACCAAGACCTCCAAGGCACTGAAAAAGCAGATCGATTGCGCACCGTCCGGCAACTCCGGGATCAACAAAATTTCCAGGCGGCGATCGCCCAGGCCCAGAGTCTCTACGGGCAATTTCCCACCGATCCCCAATGCGCCGATCTCTATGGCGAAGTTTTAATGCTCTACAGTCGCCAGTTGCTCGACAACAATCCGGTGGCGATCGCCCCAGAAATTAAAACCTATCTGGAATTAGCCCTATCGGTGGTGCACTCACCCCAGATCAAACAACAGATCCAACAACTTCTTGCTCACTTTGAAAAAACAGCCAAACAAAAAAAGACAACCCAACATTCACACGATAGTGAAGCGCCCCAAGAGTCATCTAACCTGATCAGCACCAAGCGCGCGATCCAACTCCTCAAAGCCGGGGAAGCTGGCATCAAAGCCTGGAACCAATTCCGGGAATATGAAACCTATTTACCCGACCTCGCCGGTGCTGATTTGAGCGGCATGGATCTCAGTCAGACCAATTTGCAGGGGGTGAATTTACGAGGGGCCGATCTGAGTCAGGCAAACCTAGGAGGGACGAATTTAAGCCAGGCCCAACTGATGCAAGCGAATTTAACGGGCATCAATGGCGAGTTGGCTAACTTTAGCCAAGCAGATCTCACGGAAGCGAACTTAACGGATAGCTGTCTAGTGAACGCTGATTTCAACCAAGCCAATTTAACCGCGGCAACCCTCAATCAAGCCAATGCTTACCGCGCCAACTTTCAGGGGGCTAATCTCCAAAATGTGCATTGGTGCGGGGGCAATCTGGGAGAAACCAACTGTCTCCAGGCGAGCTTTGCAGGGGCGATCCTCAACCAAACCAACGGCAAAAAAGGCAACTTTACAGCAACAACCTTTACTAACAGTCAATGGGAGGGGGCGGTGTTGGTAGATGCGGACTTTTCCCAGGGGAATCTGGAGCGGATGGAGTTGGCCAATGCCAATTTGTCGAACGTTAAATTTATCGGCGCGCGGCTCTGCGGCACGAACCTCAATGGCAGTGCCACCCAAGGCAGCAAAAAATATCCCTATTACCAGGGCAGCATTGATTTTTCTGGGGCGGATTTGTCCTGTGCCACCTGCATCGAAACGGTTTTTCCCAAGTCAAATTTCAGCAATACCCGCCTGCAAAATACCAATTTCGACCAGGCAGACCTCAGTGGCAGTAATTTCCAGGATGCGGTGCTCCACAACACCAGTTTTCTGGGGAGTAACCTACGCGAAACCGATCTCAGTGGCACAAAGTTTTATTTTGCCTACGTGAACGATCAGACGAAAATTACCGGGGCGAAGGGCATTTAACTAGGGGAGCCATAGCCACCGCCCCCAGGGGTCTGGATTTCTAGGCGATCGCCTTTTTCCATCGCCACTTCAACAGTACTGGGCAATATTGTTTCAATGCCATCGCTACGGATCACTTTATTTTCCCCACATTGCCCTGGTGTACCGCCCGCTAAACCAAAGGGTTCTACTAATCGCCGACTGGACAAGATCGCTGCGGTCATTGGTTCCCGAAATTGCAAACGACGAATCACGCCATTGCCGCCATGAAATTGCCCTGGGCCACCACTATTTTTACGGATGGAAAATTCCTCGAGCAGCACCGGGAAACGCCATTCCAAGACCTCTGGATCCGTGAGGCGAGAATTGGTCATGTGGGTTTGCACCGCATCCGTCCCGTGAAAATTTGGGCCAGCACCGGAGCCGCCGCAGATGGTTTCGTAATATTGATACTGCGCGTTGCCAAAGGTGAAGTTGTTCATTGTTCCCTGGGAAGCCGCCATCACCCCCAAAGCACCATACAAACAATCGGTAATATTTTGGGATACCTCCACATTGCCCGCCACCACCGCTGCCGGATATTGGGGGTTAAGCAAACAGCCTGCGGGAACAATCACTTTGATGGGCTTGAGGCAACCATAATTTAGCGGGATGTCGTCCTGTACCAAACTCCGAAAAACGTACAACACCGCTGCTTGGGTCACAGCTTTCGGGGCGTTAAAGTTCGTCTTTGATTGGGGAGAAGTCCCCGTAAAATCCACCGTGGCCGTTTGCTGCTCGCGATTAATTTGGATGCTGACCTGGAGGCGATCGCCATTGTCTAGATTGACGGTAAATTCCCCGTCTTGGAGTCGTTGAAGCTGCTGTTTGACCGCTTGTTCGGCATTATCTTGCACGTGCTGCATATAGGCCAAAACCATCCCCTGACCGTAATGGCGCACCAGTCGTTGCAGTTCCTGGAGTCCTTTTTCGTTGGCGGCAATTTGCGCCTGGAGATCCGCTAAATTCTGCGTTAAATTGCGCACGGGATAGGCAGCGTCGGTAAACAATTGCGCCACGGTTTCCGTTTGGAATTTCCCCTGTTTCACAAGGCAAACATTGTCGATTAAAATCCCTTCTTCCTGGATCTGGGTGCTTTGGGGCGGCATCGACCCCGGCGTAATCCCCCCTAGATCGGCATGGTGACCGCGAGACGCAACGAAAAATAAAGGTTTAGCCTGAGTATTTTCCCCTTGTCCCGGCGCGAAAACAGGCGTAATTACCGTCACGTCGGGTAAATGGGTGCCGCCATTGTAGGGATTATTCGCCATATACACATCTCCGGGTTGGAGGTGCGTTCCGTGGGCCTGGATCAAGCTGTAAACGCTCTCACTCATGGAGCCGAGGTGGACGGGAATGTGGGGGGCGTTGGCGACGAGGTGACCCTGGGGATCGAAAATCGCGCAGGAAAAATCGAGCCGTTCTTTGATATTGACCGAGTAACTGGTGTTTTGCAGGGTCACGCCCATCTGTTCGGCGATCGCCCGAAAGAGGTTATTAAAAATTTCGAGGGTGACGGGATCTGGTTGACGGAAATCTGTGGGTACAGGTGTAATTTCCTGAGAGATGTCACTGACTTTTTCGAGGATCAAGTGATTGTATTCATTTAAGCGGCCTTGCCAACCGGGTTCAATGACGTTTGTGCCAGTTTTTTCGATGATCAAGGCAGGACTGGGAATCACATCACCGGGCTGGAGGACGGCGCGGTCATAAACGGGGGTTTGTTGCCATTGACCACCGCTGTACATCGCAACGGTTTCCATCGGTTCTACAATGCCACCAGTGCGTTGGGGTTGGGACGTTTCCGTCGCGGCTTGGGTTTCGCAAATGAGCTCCAGGCTAATGGATTCGACGATCAGCGCTTTATCGGGCAGGGTAAACCCATAGCGTTGTTGGTGCAGGGTTGAAAATTCTGCCACCATGGTTTTTTGATCAGCGAAGGTGACGATTAACGTCGAGTCGGTGCCTTGGTATTTCAGATGGGCTTTCCGTTCCTCAAAAATTTCGGCTTCGCTTGGGGGATGTTGCTGACTAAGTTCCCCGGTGGCCTGGTGCTTAAGTTGCCAGAATTCTGCTTCTAGTTCAGGGAAAAGATCCGCTTCTAAAACCTTTTCAATGGCTTTTTCTTTCAAGATGCGAATTTCGGCCAAACCAATGCCATAGGCGGACAATACCCCCGCAAAGGGATGGATCACAATGGTTTTAATCCCCAGGGTATCGGCGATCGCACAGGCGTGTTGTCCCCCCGCCCCACCAAAACAGCAGAGGGCATAGTCACTCACATCGTGGCCCCGTTGCAGGGAAATTTGCTTGATTGCGTTGCTCATATTTTCCACGGCGATCGCCAAAAAACCAGCGGCAATCTCGGCGGGCTCTTGCGTTAAAGTTTGGGCGAGGGCTTGGAACTTTTCTGTAACAATGGCGCGATCTAGGGGAGCTTTGCCGTCTGAGCCAAAAACCTGCGGAAAGAACTCCGGCTGAATTTTTCCTAGGAGCACATTGCAGTCCGTGACCGTCAGTGGCCCCCCTTTGCCGTAACAGGCTGGCCCCGGATGCGCCCCAGCAGATTCTGGCCCGACCCGAAACCGCGCCCCGTCATATTGCACTAAGGAACCGCCCCCTGCCGCGACGGTGTGGATCGCCATCATCGGCGTTTTCAAGCGTACCCCAGCAATTTCTGTTTCAAAGCTGCGTTCGTAGCTACCGTCGTAGTGGGCGACATCGGTGGAGGTGCCCCCCATGTCAAAGGTAATAATTTTCTCGAAGCCGGCGATCGCACAGGTTTTTACCGCCCCG
>NZ_CAWNNO010000056.1:0-215 GCF_963876085.1 Synechococcus sp. BDU 130192
GCTTGGTCACTGTCTTCAAACAGGGTGTTCTCTACCGTTGCCCCGTGGATCGCACAGAGCAGCGCACCACCGAGAATCCCTGCAACACCCATCATGTGGAAGGGGTTGAGCGTCCAGTTGTGGAAACCTTGTAAGAACAGAATGAAACGGAAGATACCAGCGACACCAAAGCTGGGGGCAAAGAACCAGCTAGACTGACCCAAGGGGTACATCAG
>NZ_CAWNNO010000057.1:0-210 GCF_963876085.1 Synechococcus sp. BDU 130192
GCGGTAAGAAAGTTCCCACTCACGACCCATGTAGCAGAAAACACCAATGAGGAAGTGGAAAATTACCAACTGGTAAGGGCCACCGTTGTACAACCACTCATCTAGAGAAGCAGCTTCCCAGATGGGGTAGAAGTGGAGACCAATTGCGTTAGAAGAAGGTACAACTGCGCCAGAGACGATGTTGTTACCGTAGAGAAGAGAACCTGCGAC
>NZ_CAWNNO010000058.1:0-209 GCF_963876085.1 Synechococcus sp. BDU 130192
TGCGCATCCGTCAGACCGACAAGATTAGCAAAGGTAAAGGACAACCAGCGATTGCGGGAGCTCACTTATTTCGGTCATTGGCCATGGGTGAGACAAGAATCCTGTCGGGAAAACGGTGGGTCTGGGGTCGTCTGGTCTATGTCATCGCTACTCGTCTTGACTCGAAACAAAAATCGAAGCAAACGGATGATGATTTTCTGATTATCATC